>JBGPIW010000038.1:0-11669 GCA_041485045.1 Gemmatimonadota bacterium
GGCTGCTTGATCAGCAGAAATCGCTCGCCGTCCGGCGAGACGTCGTAGCTGCGCGGCCGAGTCCAACCAGGACTGTCCGGATACCGGCCGCCGAACAGGGCGACGGGCGGACCGCTCCGGCCCTGTTGCAGATCCACGCTCACGGCCATCACACTGTCTCCCTTGCGGTACACCAGCTCGCGGCCACCGCGGGTCCACATCGGCTCCGACCCGTTGGCGGGCGAGACTTTCCATCGCCGGAGACTCGGGTCGGGAAACGACTGCGCGTACACTTCGACGCGGCCCGACTCGTCGGAGTCGTACGCCATCCATCGCTTGTCCGGCGAGAGGGTGGGGTGCGCGAGGTTGAATCCGTTGGCGAAGTAGCGGGCTGGCGCCGGCTTGTCCTGAAGGTGGACCGTCCAGAGCTCGGAGCCACCTGGGACGCTGAGCTCGAAGGCCAACAAGCGGCCATCCCGGGAGACTGTGCCTGTATAGTGGTCGTACTCGCCCGTAAGCAGTGGTTGGGCCGGCCGGCTCGCGTCCGCCGCTCGGCGATAGAGGTCGAAGAACGGGCGCTCGCTGATGTAGACCAGCTCCCGGCCGTCCGGTGTCCACTCGGCGCCCCAATCTCGGCCTCCTTCCGACGTGACACGGAGCCCACCCGAGCGCCCGACCTGGAATACCCACACGTCCCCCAGGGAGTTGGCTGAGCGGATGTCCACGGCGATCCGGCCCCCGTCCGGTGAGAGGCGGGGGTGGTTGTAACGGTCCGCCTTGGGAAGCGCCCGGGATTCACGTCCCCTCCGGTCGACCAGCATCAACTCGGTCTCGGTCACGTAGGAGCTCACCGGCAGGTACGCGAGGGTCCCGTTCTCCGACACGTCGAATGCCGCAGCCCCGTCCGACGGGTTCATGGCCACGCTATCGACGACTGGAAGGGTGGGGCCCGTCACGGCGAGTCGGCGCAGGTCGAACGGGACCGCTCGGATCGTCTCCCCCACCGCGTACAACAGGTGCCCGGTCGGCACGTAGAAACCGAACACGCCCCCGGTGACCAGCACGTGGCGCTCACCGGTCTTGATCGAGAGCACTTCGATGGTGGCTCGATCGATCGGGGTTCGGTACGCGGTGAACAGCACGTGGTCGCCGCCGGGAAGCACCTGCGGCCACCAGTGGCCCAGCTCGCCCTTGGCGGTGTCCGGAGTGGTCAGCTCTCGCGCGTCGCCCCCACCTTCGCTCACGATCCAAAGGCCGGTGTTATACGCTTTCGTATAGACGAGCCGGCCGTTGCTCCCCCAACTCCCACCGGCCCAGTCGGCCGCGGCGAGGTCGACCGCTGGTCCGCCTGCCACCGGGACCTTCTTGAGCTTTCCCTGCGCGGCGTAGGCGATCCAGCGCCCGTCAGGCGAGACGAAGGGCCGGCTGTTGCCGGTTCCCTGTTCCCCTTGGCCGGCGCCCGCGATCACGCGCATCTGCATCTGGTCCAGCGGACGATGCAGCACTTCCTCCTGATGGCCGATATTGGCGGTCATGAAGACCTGCTGGCCGTCGGGGCTCAGGCGCACGATCGGCGTAAACGTCGGCTCCACGCCGGAGTCGAGCTCGACGCTGAAGCGGACCGGCCCATCGATTCGTGGCGGGCTCTGCCCGTTCCGGACCCCTATCCAAGTGAGCGCAACCAGGAGTACCGCCGACAGGCTCCAGGGAATCACGGAGCTGCTGAGGGCGCTGGGCATCCCGCGCCCTCCCCGGCCCAATGCCCCTGCACCGGTCAGCGCCTCGGCGAACTGCGCAGCCGTCTGCCAGCGATCCGCGGGGAGCTTCTCGAGCGCCCGCGCGACGGCGGCGTCGACATGGGGCGGGACCGTCTTCCGCTTGAGGATCAGCGGCTCGGGCTCCTCCGTCATGACCCGTGCGAAGATCGCTTGGGCCGAGGGTCCAACGAACGGTGGCTGACCGGCCAGCATCTCGTACAGCACCGCGCCAAGGGCGTAGATGTCGGCCCGTAGGTCCAACGTCTGCTCCCCAGCAACCTGCTCGGGGCTCATGTATTGGGGCGTGCCGAGACTCATGCCCGACTTCGTCATCCGGATCCCATCGTCGCCCTGGCTCCGGGCCAGCGCGATCCCGAAGTCGGCGACCAACGCCCGGCCGTCGTGGAACAGGACGTTGTCGGGTTTGATGTCGCGGTGAATCACGCCTTGGCGATGGGCGTAGTCGAGTCCGACGGCAATCTCCGCGGCGATCTGGATCGCGTCGGCGATCGGGAGCTGCTTCTCGCGATTGAGGCGGTGGCGGAGCGATTCCCCCTTGACGTACGGCATGACGTAGAAGACCGAGCCGTCGACTCGACCCGAATCGAACAGGGGCAGGATGTGCGGGTGTTGGAGGTTGGCGGTGGTTTCGATCTCCTTCAGGAACCGGTCGGCTCCGATGAATGCCGCGAGCTCGGGGCGGAGGACTTTGATCGCGACCTTGCGGTTGTGGCGGACGTCATGGGCGAGATAGACGGTGGCCATGCCACCGGCGCCCAGCTCGCGTTCGATGTTGTAGCGGTCGGCCAGGGCTTCCTTGAGCGCCTCGAACGAGTCAGTCACGGGGCGCCAGATCCGCGCGGACCGCGTCGACCGGATGCAGCTCCCACAGCGACGCGATTCTCATCGCTCAACGGGTCACGGGGTTTTCGGATGCACGGCAGCCACCAACCATCCGATTCCACTGCCCAGTATCGCGCCGCCCAGGACGTCGGTGGGGAAATGACTTCCACTCGCGAGCCGCAGCGCCCCGATGCCGGCCGCCCCGCCGAACAGGAAAACGGCGTTGCGGGCGCGATGCGGGAGATGCTCACGATTCGCCATCACGAGATACGAGGTCGCGACCGCAAAGGCGACGGAGGTATGGCCGGAGGGGAATGACTGCTGATTGGCGACGGACCCCGCGGCCGCTGCGGCGCCACTGGTATAGAGGACCGGGCGTTTGCGGCGCACGAGTACCTTGAGCCATGACGTCGATGCGGCCGTCCAGCTGATGGAGTTCGCGAGCACGGCGAGGTTCCCGCGAGCCTGCGGGGACGAGCGATCGTGGGCCGACACGTACGCTGCCAGGCCGCCGACGCCGATCAACAGTGCGTCGCTACCCCTGCGCGCCAGAGTTGAGTTGGCGCCCACCACCCACCGATCGATGCCCGGGAGGTCCGCCGGGCTGCACGGCGCGCAGGACGGAGCGCCGCTCGGGAGCTTCAACAGCCCCGGGAGGAACGCCGTTACCCCCGTTGCTCCAACCGCCGCCACGTCGACCCACGTCGCGCGGTAACGCACCTCGGCGGGTGGCGTCTGGGAGGCGCCGGCGGTCGTGGACGCCGTGAGCAGGCCGATGGTGATCGCAATCGCACGCACGCAGGGGCTCCGGGTGAATGGGTGAGAACGACTACTCGTGGGGCGCGGCGGCGGCCTCCGCGACCACCGCCTCCATCATCCGCTCCTGTGCGCCTCGCGGCCGCCCGCCCGGGTCGGGTCGGCGCCGGTCATAGCTGCCATCGGCATGGAGCTCCCACGCGGTCGGATCCTCGAGATCCGCCGTCAGGAGTTGTTCGAGGTGGCGCAGCCCCGCGGGATGTCGGACCGGCGCCACGACCTCGACGCGACGCCGCAGATTGCGCGGGCGCCAATCAGCGGAGCCAATGTAATACTCCGGGGCGCCCCCGTTCGCGAAGTGGAAGACGCGGGCATGCTCGAGAAACCGCCCCAACACGCTGACCACGCGGATGCGCTCCGACAACCCCGGGACGCCCGGGCGGAGGAGGCAAAGACCGCGGACGGACATCTCGACATCGACGCCGGCCTGGGCGGCTCGGTACAATGCGACGATGATTTCCCCGTCCGACAGGCCGTTGATCTTGACGCGGATCCGGCCCCCGCGTCCCGCGCGGGCGTGCTGCACCTCGCGATCGATCAACGCGAGAAACCGGGGCAGCAGATGCGTGGGGGCGACGAGGAGCAGCCGGTACGGCGATTCCGGCGGGCGAGAAGAGCCGGAAAGCTCGTTGAACAGGTCGTTCACATCCGCGCCGAGATCCGCGTCGGCCGACAGCAGGCCAAGATCGGTGTACAGGGCGGCCGTGGCAGCGTTGTAGTTGCCGGTGCCGAGATGCACGTAGCGCCGGACGGCGTCGCCTTCGCGGCGCACCACGAGGGCCGTCTTGCAGTGCGTCTTGAGCTTCACCAGGCCGTAGACGACGTGCACGCCGGCTTCTTCCAACCGGCGGGCCCAGTCGACGTTGCGCTCCTCATCGAAGCGTGCTTTCAGCTCGACGAAGACGAATACTTCTTTGCCTGCCCGGGCCGCGCGCAACAGCGCGTCGACGATGTTCGAGCGTCCGCCCGCGCGATACAGGGTCAGCTTGATCGCCAACACGCCCGGATCGTCGGCCGCCTCGGCAAGGAAGCGTTCCACGGTCGCCGCGAACGCCTCGTAGGGGTGGTGCACCAGCACGTCGCCCTGCGTGAGCCGTTCGAAGATCGATTGACCGGCGGCCAGGGGGGTTCGGCCGTGGAACGACGGGTACTGCAGCTCGGGCCGCGGCAATCCGGCGATTTCCCGCAACGCGCCGAGGTCGACGAACGGCTCTGCCTCGTACACGTCCGCGGGGCCGAGCGTGCTGACGTTTCCGACCTCCTCGAACTGCAGCTCGCGCAGCAGCAGGTCGCGGACGGCCGGGGGCATGGCCTGCTCCACTTCGATACGCACGACGGCGCCGTACGGGCGTCGTTTGGTCTCCTCATCGACGATCTGCAACAGGCTCGCCGCACCATCCTCGGCGAGCTCCAGGTCGCCGCTGCGGGTGATGCGAAACGCGTACGCCGCCTCCACGTGGCGGCCGGGATACAGCGTGCCGAGGTTTTCCCGCACCACGTCTTCGAGGAGCACGAACTGCTCGTCATCCAGCCGCACAAAGCGAGGGAGTCCCTCCGGCATTTTCACGCAGGCAAAGTGCTGCGTGCCGCTGCGCGGCTCTCGCACCACCGCGGCGAGGCAGAGGCGGGCGTTCGGCACCACCGGAAACGGATGGCCTGGCGCGCGAGTGATCGCCTGCGGGGTGAGGGTGGCGAACACCTGGTCCGCGAAATAGTGGCGCATCGCCACCCGCTGCGTCTCGCTCAGCTCGGGCCACCGCAGCACGCGAATTCCTTCCCGGACCAGCGCCGGGACACAGGACTGGACCCAGCACCGCTCCTGCCGCTCGATCAGCGGACGGAGCCGCAGGGCGATCGCCGCCACCTGCCCTCGGGGCGTCAACCCGTCGTCGCTGCGCGTGGTGTACCCGGCAGCCACCGCCCGGGCCAATGCCCCCATCCGCACCATGAAAAACTCGTCCAGGTTCGCGCTGAATATCGAGAGAAACCGCACGCGTGCCAGCAGCGGAATGCGTGGATCCTCGGCGAGCTCGAGCACCCGCTCGTTGAATGCGAGCGTGGACAGGTCCTCGTTCAGCACCTGATCCGGCGCCGGTCGCACCGCGTCTGGGGCCAGCGGTGTGGCGCCCACGGTCTCCACCAAGGTCCGGAACGGCGCCGGACCCCCCCGCGCGATCGGTGCCTGGCGGTCCGCGAACACGTCCGCGCGCGCCGCCACCGCCAGCGCGGCGATCGTGCGCGGCTCCCGCAGCGACGGCGAGCCGACGCGCGCCAAGACCTCGTCGAGCGGCAGCCAGCGACAGCCGCCGGTCGGGTCGTGCCTGCTCACTCGACGGGCCAGCCACACTTCGAGCGCCGGCGCGTCGCCGACGTTCGGAGCCAACCCCAGGAAGCGAAGTTGGCCGTCCGCGCTCCCGAACGTGGCGCGGATCAGGTGACGGCAGCCGTCCTCGCCACTGCCGCTCGCCGCGGGCAGCGCCAGGGTCCCACGATCGTCCCGCAGTGCGATCGTGGATTCCTCGAGGGCGATCAGGGCGATGTCGCGTTGGCCCTGCGAGGCTCCGGCGACGTACTCGGCCTCGAGCTGCTGCGCGAGTTTCTCCGCCCGTTCGAACTTGCCGACCAACAGCGGCCGCAGGCCGTATGCGCCGCGCAGCGCTTCCACCACGGCGTCGAAGGCGGGCCGGCCGCCGCGGACTCGGCGGACCTTCACCTCCTGCAGCGTTTGCGACAGATGCTGGCGCCGAACCGTTACGACGTCGTATGCGAACCGGTACTGCGCGCGGGCGAACCACCCCGGACGGGTGTGACGCAGCTGTCGTTCGGTTTCCAGCTCCAGCCGGGGGAGGAGCCGGCCAGGCTCGATCAGGGCTCGGAGACGCCGCGCCGGCTCCGACTCCCCAGCGACCGCCTGTTCACCCGTCAGAGTCACGACCTCCGCTTCATAGACCTGGGGGACGACGATCATGGCGGCGTCCTCCGTGCGACCCAGGCTCCGGACCGTCAGGAGTCGCCGATCGTCGAGCCGTACACGGAAGCGACACGTCACGCCGCGGCGCCGCAGCGTCCAGTCCGGTGCATCGAGATACACGTCGCGGTGAAACGTCTGCTCGACCGGGCCGCCCTGCAGGCCGAGGGGCAGCGGGTCCTGCACCATGCGGTGCAGGAGGTCCAGGCTGGGGACTTCCCCGCGCCATTCGGGGGACGGCGCCGCGCTCATCGTACTCAGTACGCGAACCCGGCGCGCACGTAGAAGCCCGTGCGCTCCGGCGAGCGGGCTACCGCGAGCGTCAGCGTATTCACGCGATTGAGAAAGGCGAACCAGAGCCCGCCACCGGCCGCGCCGTGCCACACGCGCGAGGTTTCGCCGGACAGGAACACGCGACCCGCATCGGCGAGGCCGAACACACCGAATTCGATCGGTACGAGCGCGTAGAATCGCGCCACCGACCCGCGCAGCTCCACGTTGGCCACCAGCGCCGCGTCACCCGCGAATCGATTTTCCACATACCCGCGCATAGTGGCGGCGCCACCGGCGAACGCGGCTTCGTGGAAGGGGTAGGGGCCGAACGTCCGGGACCCGGCGGCGCGCAGGGCGAGGGTCGGCCCATGCGGGACGGTCAGGTACGTCGCGGCCTGCGCACTGACATTGCCGAACGCGCGCCGCACGTCCAGTGCGGCCGGGTAGGCGCTTCCCGAGATCGCGAACAGCACGCCACGTGCCGCCCATGCCGCGCGATCTCGCGTGTCCACCAGCAATCCGCTCGTGACCCCGATCTGTTGAAACGACCCGATTCCGTATGGCCGCAGGACCCCAATCAGACGCGTTGCATCCGGTTCGGATTCCGCACTCTTCATTACTATGCCGAGCGACACGGTCGCAGCGGACAAGGACCACGTGATGGTCGGCGCGATCCGGTATTGCTCCTGCGGCACCTTGTAAAACGTCGCAGCGCCGGTGTCGAGCGTCCGGTTGCCGAATCCGTAGAACCGTATCACGTCCAACCCCGACGCCCGTAGCTGTATCGTGGTCGTCGCCCGACCGGGAACATCCCGAATCTCCTCGATCAGCTCCGCCCGGTAGGTGGCCGCGCCGCTCGCGTACCCGGCCCGGAACCGGAGCCGGGTGTGGTAGGGAGCGTGGCGAAACCCATATCCGGTGCGCAGGAACCCGCCGCCGACGAACAGCCCGATGTCCGACCCGAACGACACCCACGTGAGCGGCATGGTGTGGGCTCCCCAATCGCGGGGACGCCCCAGCGTGGCGGTGTCCGGCGGAGGTGCGTCGTAGGGCCGGGTGTCGACGGCGGTGTGGCGGCTCCGCACGAAGCGATTCGTGCCGCGGTCGTCGTAGAAGCGCGTCGCGCCGCCGCGCGCCGAATCGACCAGCTCGTCGGCTCCAGCGCCGCCGACGCCCCGGAGGATCGGGCCCCCACCGGTGCCGCGCACGACGAGGCGGTCGTCGCCGCCGTGCAGGTAGAGCCGGATCTCTCTCGTGTCCTGCGGATCGAACGCGCGGACGAAATACGGGGCACCACGCGCGCTCACGCGGAGCACGCTCCGATCGGGTCGCCGGTCGAGGACCGCGGTATCGGCATCGTCGGTGGCGTGGACGTCCACATCGGCGGCGAGCAACCGGTAGAACTGCCCGGCCGCGTCCGGCAGGTGGTCGCGGCGCCGACGCAGCGCCTGCGCGAGGCCGGCTCCGCTGCCACCGCGGTATTCCGCCGGCAACTGTCCGACGGCACGGTCGATAACGGAATCGGCGAGCTGCGCCTGGAGTGCGGCGGCGGTGGAGTCCCAGACCGAGCGCTCGAGCTCGACCAGCAGCCGGCGATCCAGGACGTCTCCCGTCAACGTGAGCCGGAGCAGATTCGGATACTCGTCATCAAAGCCGACGAGTTGCGGGTAGTACACCCCCGCGAGCCGGATCAGCAGGCCATCGAGCCGCGAAAAGGGTTGGTCGCGATCGCGGGGGATCGGTCGCCACCAGTGCAATCCTCCCTCGTCGTAGCGGGCCCAGCGCCACTGATCCTGATGACGATCCCAGTCGCCGATGTAGACGTCGAGCAGGCGTGCGGCAAGAAAGGCCCGGGCGTCGACTCGATCGGTGGAGCTGTGCTCCAGCCGGTTGAACAGCGTCTGCGTGCTCGCGATGTCGGCGGCGCCCGCGAAGCCCGGGTCCTCGTCCGACACGGCTGCCGGGCGCACCTCGATCATGCCGAGCGTTCCGGCAGGAACGCAGGCGAGTGCGGCGAAGCGCGGATCGTCGGGGAGCACGTACAGTGTCGGGGTCGCGTGGAGGACGCCGGTCGCCTCGAGCAGCGGCGCGACGACGAGCGGCGCGCCCGGGTGCGCGGAGCTGATTTGATCCTGTACCAGCTCACGGGCGAACGAACGGCGCAGGTCCGGCGGGAGGGCGAGCGTCGGGTCCTTATCCACCGACCGAAACACGTACTCGTGCCCGTCGGCGCCGCGCAGCCGCACGGACTTGGTCTGGCGTCGCCCCCCGCACGCGGTCGGCGTCAATCCACCCGCATACGTCGCCAGGTCGAGCACCTCGACGGTCAGAGGCGTCGCCCACAGGTCGCGGTAGTGGGATCCGAGGAGGAGCCGGTGCAGCCACCCGGCGCGGTACCGCTCGCCTGCGGCAAGCCGGACCTGAGTGCGCGGGTGCAAGGAATCGGCGCCCTGTGCGAGTGCGGGAGTTGGGCGCTTGGCGAGAGTCCAGGCGAGCGCAATCCAGGGGACCCAACGCGCCGGGTTCACTCCTGAGGCCGTTTGAGCCCCCGCAGCGATCGGTACTCCGCCGCGACGACGCCGGGGGCGCCGAGGCGCTTGAGGTCGTCGAGCAGTACCCCGGCTTCCACCTCGTCCTTGAGCCGCACCATGTACTCGAGCGTCGTGGTCCCCTCCGCGCTCGGCAGGATCTCGGCGAGTCGCCAACGCTTGGTCTGCTCCTCGAGCACACGCTCGACCGCCGGCTGCGCGGACTTCGGCTCGGTGCTATGCACCAGCACGACGGCGCTAAAACGCTTCTTCTTCGTATCGTCCGACCGCGCGGCGATGTACGCCTGGAGCCGCGCCGCCCGGTCCGCCACATCGTCGAGCTCGTCCGGGGTCAGGGCCTCCAGCAGCTTGGGGTCCCCCACGGCCATGAACTCGCCGGTTTTCGCCGGACCGAGCAGCGCTTCGCCCGGCCGCAGCGGCGCCACGCGCCCTTGCTGGTCCACGTAGATGTTTCCGATGTTGAAGTACCACACTGTGAGGACGACGAGGTTGAAGACGACGGACATGGTAGCCGCAACGGAAAGGGCGAAGACGCCCGCCGCGACGCCGACCGCCAGTGCCAGAAAGATGTAGACGGCATCTTTCGTGTCTTTGAGCGTGTTGCGGAACCGCACGGCCGCCATCACCGCCCCGAGGGCGAAGGCGAGCGCGATACTGTTTTGCACAAGGATCACCGTGCCGGCGACGGCCATCGGCAGAATGATCACCGTCTGCACCACCGACTGGTCGTAGCCACGGCGGCGTTTGGTGACCATGTAGACGTACGCGACCGGCACCACCAGTGCGAGGGCCGCGAGGCTGGCGAGAATGGTGATCAGCGCCAGATCGAGTTGCGACCAAGGCAGGTGATCGCTGAGGTCCGTGAACGGGCGCCCGCGGCTCGCGGCGGCGCTGATCCCCGAATCCAGCCGGAACCGCGCTCCGAGGTCCACAATTCCCGGGACCAAGGTCAAGGCCGCCCAGACCGCGGCGCCCAGCACGACGTAGTACGCGAAGAGCCGCGCGATCGGTGAGCTGCGGGCCGGTTTCATCATACTGTTCTGCATACTATCAGCGGTGGGGAAATCGGCCAGTGGGCGGTGACCCGAGTCCGATTCCTCGCCACCCGGGACGCCCGCCGCTAAGTTGGGCGGTGATGACGGACGTGATCGATCTGTTGCGCGAAAGTCTCGCGCCCCGATACCAGGTGGAACGTCAGATCGGCGCCGGAGGCATGGCGCGCGTCTACCTGGCGACCGAGCAGCATCCGCGGCGCCCCGTGGCCATCAAGGTCCTGGAGCCGGACATCGCCAGCCGGCTGTTGTACGACCGATTCATCCGGGAGGTGGAGCTGTCGTCGCAGCTCACCCACCCTCATATCGTCCCGATTTTCGCAGCCGGCGAAGTCGGGAGCCTGCTGTACTACGTCATGCCGTACATCGAAGGGGAATCGCTGCGGCAACGGCTGGTGAAGCACGGGGCGCTACCGTGGGACGAGGCGCTGCACATCACCGTGGACGTCGCGGACGCGCTCGCGTACGCTCACGCCCAGGGCATCGTGCACCGCGACATCAAGCCCGAGAACATCCTGGTGTCGGGCGGGCATCCCGTGGTGGCGGATTTCGGCGTCGCCCGCGCGATCAGCGCCGCTGGCGGCGAATCCCTCACGCAGACGGGGCACGCGGTCGGCTCGCCGGGCTACATGAGCCCGGAGCAGGCCATGGGCCTCCAGGTCGACGCACGCACGGACATCTACAGCTTGGGGTGTGTGCTGTTCGAGCTGCTCACCAACCAGCCACCCGCGCGGACGGCGTTCGGGCGGCGCATCGACAACTGGGAACTACTCGAGGCGACCGGTGCGTTGCGCGGGGCGGGCACGGGTGGCGCGCGTGCCGTGAAGCATGCGATCTCCCGGGCCCTGGCGCCCGCGCTCGAGGATCGGTTCGCCACCGTCACCGAATTCGCCGAGGCGCTGGGCGGCTCCGCGCACCGGTCGAGCCTGCCGCAACGGGCGAGGTTCGCCAGCCGGCGCGGATGGCGGGCCGCCGTCCTCGGGGTGGGGCTGATCGCGCTGGTTGGTGGAATCGCATTCGTCCTCGCGCGGCGGTCGTCGAATCTCATCACCGGCCGGGTGGTCGTCGCGGCCATCGACAACCGGACGGGCGATTCCTCGCTCGACAACCTCGGGCGCATGGCGGCGGACTGGGTGACGCAGGGGCTGACCGAGACCGGGCTCGTCGAGGTCGTCCCGTCGGTGACCGTGATGGCGACGACCGCCACGCCGACGCAGCAGGGCACCGGGAATCCCGGAGCCGCCGGCGTCCTGGCGCTGGGGCGCGAAACGCGGGCCCAGACCGTCGTGTCGGGGGCGTACTACCGGCAGGGCGATAGCCTCCGGTTTCAGATCGAGATCGCGGACGCGAGGGACGGCAAGGTGCTGCGGGCACTCGATCCGGTGGTTGGGCCGGTCGCCAATCCGCTCGCCGCGGTCGAGAAGGTGCGCCA
>JBGPIW010000039.1:0-11456 GCA_041485045.1 Gemmatimonadota bacterium
CCCGGCAGCGCCCGAGAAAGCTAGCCGTTCCACGGTCGGCATAACGCTTGCCTTTGCCGCGGGCGTCCCCAACCAGGTTTCGACGATGACCCCGACCGGTGGCACTCAACGTGGATTGTTGGCGGCGGTGCTGGCCCTCGTGGTGAGCGCTCCGCTTCCGCTCATGTCCCAGCACGCTGGTGGGCTACGCGAGCTCCGCGACGTGGGGAGTGCCGGCGTCAACCTGGTCCTCGCCGTTCCCACGGGCGAATTCCCGCAGAACGTGGACATCGCCGGCGGGTTGGACGTGTTCGGCGCCTTCAACCTCGGGCGCGGAGACGGGCTCGCCCTGCGCCTCGACGGCTCGTATCTGATCTATGGCAGCGACAACCACTTCGTGACGCAGCCGTACTATCCCGTCTCCATCAATACGACATACTCGATCGCCACTTTCGGCATCGGACCCCAGATCACCCTCGGGCAGGGGCCGGTCCGGCTATACGGGTTCGGGACGTTCGGGGCTTCCTACATCTGGGCCCGCTCGTCCTACGGGGTGGATGGGTGCGGGTGCGACGCGTTCGCCTCCGGCACCGACTTCGACGACTGGACTGCGGCGCTCCAGGGAGGTGGTGGAGTGCTGGTCAATCTGCGCAGCCGTCACGTCCCGATCGCGCTGGACCTGGGGGCCCGCTACCTCTCCAACGGGGAAGCCTGGTACGTGTCGCCGGGAGACGTCGTGCCGCAACCCAACGGCGACGTGGTGATCTATCCGGTGCGGAGTAGGGCCAACCTCGTGATGCTCCATGTCGGCGTGTCCGTAGGACTTCAGTAGCGTCACACGGGCCCCCCCAGCACGCCCTGAGCCCCTCTCCGGCCGCCGGAGAGGGGCTTCGCATGTCTTTTGAGCAGGGGCTCAAACGTCGCATGGACAGGAAACCAGAGACCACTCTTCACCGTTCTCTGACACACACTCGTGTAGTTCCATCGGCGCCAGAGGCGACTAACTTTCCGAGCCTATGAAACTCTCCGAAACCGCCATCCGCCGACCGGTGCTCGCCAGCATGCTCTCGGCCGCGCTGGTCCTGTTCGGCGTCATCGGGTACACGCGCCTCTCGGTGCGCGAGCTCCCGGACATCGACCCCCCGATCATCTCGGTCTCGACCACGCTGCCCGGGGCGAGCGCCCAGGTGGTGGAAACCGCGGTGACGGACGTCCTCGAGGAGGAGTTGTCCACGATCCAAGGGCTGCGGACGCTCTCGAGCTCTTCCTCGGAGCAGAACAGCAACATCACGCTGGAGTTCAACCTCGACCGGCAGGTGGACGTCGCCGCGCAGGATGTCCGCGACAAGGTGTCGCGGGTGCGCGGGCGGCTGCCGGTGGACGTGCTCGAGCCGGTGATCGCCAAGCAGCAGGCCGACGCGCAGCCGTTCTACTGGCTGGCGTTGAGTAGCCCGAACTACGACCTGATGGAGCTATCCGACGTCGCCGACCGCCTGGTCAAGGCGCGGCTGCAGAGCCTGGCGGGAGTCGGGAGCGCGGGAGTGTTCGGCGAGCGGCGCTTCTCGATGCGGGTGTGGGTGCAGCCCGACGAGCTGTCGGCGCGCAACCTCACCGTGCAGGACGTCGAAGCCGCGATCGCCGCGCGCAACGTCGAAATCCCCGCCGGCCGCATCGAATCGACGCGGCGCGAGTTCTCGGTCCGGTCCCTGGGCGAGCTGAAGACGCCGCAGCAGTTCAGTGAGCTGGTGGTGGCGAGCCAGGGGAACCAGCTCGTGAAGCTCAAGGATGTGGCCAACGTCGAGCTCGGGCCGGAGGACACGCGATCGATATTCCGGTACAACGGAAATCCCGCGGTCGCCATCGGCGTCGTCCGGCAGTCCAAGGCGAACCTCATCCAGGTGGCGCAGCGCATTCGGGAGGCGCTCCCGGACATCCAGCAGACGCTGCCCCGGGGCGTCAAGCTCGAAAGTGCGTTCGACGGGTCGGTCTTCGTCACGCATTCGATCAACGATGCCCGCCTGACGCTGCTCATCGCGGCGATCCTCGTGGTGCTCATCATTTTCGTCTTCCTGCGAAATCTGCGGGCCACCATCATTCCAGGGCTCGCGATCCCGGCGTCGATCGTGTCGACGTTCGCGATCATGTATTTCCTCGGCTTCTCGATCAACAACTTCACGTTGCTGGCGCTCACGATTGCGATCGGCATCGTCGTGGACGATGCGATCATCGTGCTCGAGAACGCATATCGGCATCAGGAGGAGCTGAACGAGAAACCGGAGCTAGCCGCGGTCAACGGCACCAATGAAATCGGGTTCGCCGTGATCGCGACGACGATCGCGCTGGTAGCCGTCTTCACCCCGCTCGGGTTCCTGCGCGGTTCGACGGGACGCCTGTTGAGCGAGTTCGGGATCGCGGTCGCGGGAGCCGTAGTGATTTCAGGATTCGTGGCGCTCACCTTGACGCCGATGTTGTGCGCCAAAGTGTTGCGGGTGCCGCACGAGCACGGGGCGTTGTTCAAGACGTTCGAGCGCGGCTTCAACGCCGTCTCGGAACGGTACGCGACGCTGCTCCGGACCGCGCTGCGGCACCGGGGAATCGTGGTCGCCGGGACCCTCGTGACGGTCGCCATGGCGTATGTCCTGTACGGCAGGCTCAAGCACGAGCTCATCCCGGATGACGATCGCGGCTTCTTCCTGGTGATTGCGTCGGCGCCCGAAGGCTCGTCGCTCGAGTATACGGACGGCTATGTGCGTCAGATCGAGCAAATCATCAGCAAGACCCCGGATGTCCAGGGGTCTTTCACGATCATCGGCGGATTCGCGGGTGGCGTCAACCGCGCGTTTATCGGCGTCATCCTCAAGGATTGGAGCATACGGCACAACAGCGTCCAGCAGCTCGTCGGTGGGCTGTTCCCTCAGCTCTTCGGGATCGCGGGTGTCCGGGCGTTTCCCTATAGCCCCGGCGCTCTCGGGTTCAGCCAGCCGATCCAGTTCGTGGTGCAGAATCCGGATTTCGCGCGGCTCGGCCAGGCACAGGACACGCTCGTGCCGCGGGCGAACGCCATCAAGGGCCTCACGAACATCGACACCGACCTGCGCGTCAACAAGCCGGAGCTGCGCGTCACCTTCGACCGCGATCGCGCCGAGGACTTGGGGGTTCCCGTTCGAGACGTCGCGGCCGCTCTGCAGACGTTCCTCGGCGGTCGCCGGGTGAGCACGTTCACCCGCAACGACAAACTCTATTACGTGATGGTGCAGCTCGATCCCGGTCACCGCGCCACGCCGAGCGACATGTCGGGGATCTACCTGCGGGGACGCGGCGGGCAGCTGGTGCAGCTCTCCGCCCTGGCGCACGTAGAAGAAGGGGTGGGCCCGCGGCAGATCAACCACTTCAACCGCGTGCCGTCGTTTACGCTCTCCGCGTCCCTGATTCCGCCGTTCGCGCAAGGGGAAGCGCTCGATTCGCTCGAACGGGTGGCCCAGCAGGTGCTTCCCCCGGGCAGCACGACCGCGCTCGCGGGAGATTCCCGCGAGTTCAAGGAGAGCGGCGGCGCGCTGTTTTTCGCGTTCGGCGTGGCGCTGCTCGTGGTGTTCATGGTGCTCGCGTCGCAGTTCGAGTCCATGGTGCACCCGTTCACGGTGCTCCTGGCCGTGCCGCTGGCCGTGACCGGGGCGCTGGTAACCCTGCTCGTGGCGCGCTCGACGATCAACCTGTACAGCCAGATCGGCATGATTCTCTTGATCGGCCTCGTGACCAAGAATTCGATCTTGCTGGTCGAGTATACCAACCAGCTCAAAGCCCGCGGGCTCGACACCATGGCCGCCGTCATCGAAGCCGGGCGCATTCGGCTGCGTCCGATTCTCATGACGTCGGTGGCCACGATCATGGGTGCGCTGCCCGTGGCGATGGGTCTCGGGGCGGGTTCGACGTCCCGGAAGCCGCTGGGCTACGCGATCGTGGGCGGCATCTTCTTCTCCACCGTGCTGACGCTGTTCGTCGTGCCGGTCGCCTACACGCTGCTCGACCGGTTGCGGGCGCGTGAAGCGCGCGATCTGCGCTCGCTCGAGCCCGTGGAGGCGAAGTGATCCTGCCTCTACTGGCGGCACTGCAGGTGGCGAGTGCCCAGGATACGATGCCGGTCGTCACCCTGGCCGACGCGTTGCAGCGGGCCGCGCGGCTCGATCCCAGCTATGTGTCGGCTGCGGGGCGGGTGAACAGCGCGGAGTGGGCCCGCGCGGCGGCGTTCACCGTGTTCATCGTGCCGGACGTGACGGTGTCGGCCAACAAGACCCATTACTGGCCGCCCTTCTTCAACTTCGCCACGTTTACCGCGGTCCCGAACACGTATGCGGCAACGATCGACGCGCGCATCGACCTGTTCACCGGGGGACAGAAGTTCGCCGGGCTGGCCTCGAGCGGTGCGGCGCTGGAGGGTGCTCGCGCCGGGGAGTTGCAAGCTCGCTTGACGACCGCCATGAACACCGAATCTGATTTCTATTCGGTGCTGGCCCAGCGGGCGCTGGAACGGGTGGCCGAGGATCAGCTGCACCGCGCGGAACAACAGTTCACGGTCGCCCGCGCCCGGGTCACTTCTGGAGCGGCCGTGCAGACCGATTCGTTGCAGTTGCTCTTGGGGCTGGCGCAGGGGCGCGTGGCTCTGCTGCAACAGCAGGCCGCGTTGCGGGCCGCGCAGCTGCAGCTGGGCCGGCGCATCGGCCTGCCAGGTCCGGCCGATGCGGCCCCCGTACTCGAGGATTCGACGACGATGCGCGCGCTGCCGTTTAGCGTGGCGGATGCGGTCTCCCGCGCGCTGTCGCAGGGGCCGGCTTGGCGGATCGCGCGTGCCAACGAGCGGACGGCGTCCGCGCAGTTGTGGGCGCGCCGGGGCGACTACCTGCCGCACGCATCACTCGACTTCACCGGCGGCGCGTTCGACACCAAGTTCTATCCCCAGCTGATCAAGCGGTCGAGCCTGTCCCTGACCGTGACGTTCCCGTTGTGGAACAGCGGACAGCGGGAAATTCAGCTGTCCCAGGCGCGCGTGGACCGCGACGTCGCGCGGGCGATCCGCGGTGACCTCGAGCGCTCGGCCTGGCACGACGTGACCGCCGCCTACGACGCGTACGAAACGAGCCGGGCCACGGTGGCGCTGGAGCAAAACGCGGTGCTCGTGGCGCGGGAGAACAACCGCGTGCAGGAGACGCGCTACCGGGCCGGGGCCACGACGATTCTCGATCTCCTGGACGCGCAGAACCGGCTGGTGGGGGCGGAAGCCGATCTCGTCCAGGCGATGTACTCTACTCGACGCGCGCGCGCAGGACTGGAAGTCATTCTCGGCGAGCGCATCACCTTCGATCAGGGATCACAGTGAAGAATCGGTCCGATGTGCGTAGAGCGGGTTACGCGGTGGTTGCCGTCCTGGTGGCCGTGGCGTGCAAGGGCAAGGGTGGCGCGCCGGGCGGAGGTGCAGGCGGTGGCGCGGGCGGTGGCCCACCGGGCATGCCCGTCGAGGTCGCGGTGGCCAAGGCCGATACGGTGCGAGACGAAATCGCGGCGACCGGACAGATCGAAGCGATCCAGGCGATCGAGCTGCACCCCGAAGTGGAAGGGCGGATTATCGCGATCCTGTTCCGTGAGGGGCAGGGCGTGGCGCCGGGCGCGGCGCTGTTCCAGGTGGACACGACCATCCTGGCGGCGCAGGTCGCTCAGCTCGCCGCGCAGCGTGACCTGGCCCAGCAGGACCTCGCCCGCACCAAGGATCTCATTGCCCAAAACGCCGCTTCCGCGGCCGACCTCGAGCGGGCTGAAGCGGCGGCGCGCAGCGCCGACGCGCAGTTCCGGCAGCAGAACACGCGGCTGGCGCGCGCCACCGTACGCGCGCCGTTCGGCGGCGTCGTGGGGCAACGATTCGTGAGCCAGGGTGACTACGTCACGACGAGCTCCCGCCTCGTGAGCCTGCAGACGGTGAACCCCCAGCGCGCCGCATTCCAGGTGCCGGAGCGGTACGCGCGGTCCTTGCAACGGGGACAGCGGGTGACTTTCCGAGTCGGCGCGATCACCGGCCGGGATTTCGTCGGGGAGGTGGACTTCGTCGATCCGGTCGTCCAGCAGCCGGGGCGGACGATTCTGATCAAAGCGCGCGTACCGAACCCGCAGCGGTTGTTGCAACCGGGCATGTTCATCGAAGCCCACCTCGTGACCGGCATGCGACCCAAGGCCGTCGTCGTTCCCGAGGACGCCATCGTTCCGCTGCAGGGCGCGAACTTTGTGTGGGTCGTCGAGGAAGGAAAAGCGAACCGCCGGCAGGTGGGCCTGGGCGTCCGGACACCCGGGTTCGTCGAGATCGCGAGCGGCGTGAGCGTCGGGGAACAGGTAGTGGTGGGGGGACTCGAGCTGCTGTTCCCGGGCGCCCCGGTGATGGCGCGCGTCGTGGACCGTACCCCGCAGGTGGCCGGAGAGCGGTGACGGTCGCGCAGCCGCCCGCCGGCTGATGCGCACCGTGGCGCTCGTCGCCGGCCTGGCCGCCGGCTGCGGGGCAGGGCGCGCGCCCAGCCCGACGCCGCAGCCCAATGCGACTGCGCCGGTGCCGCTGGAGGTTCGTCTCGGCTATCCCGCCGGATCGCGACTCCTGATTCTGCATTTCGATGATCTCGGCGTCGCGGGCCCGGAGAACCGCAGCGCGTGGGCCGCGCGGGACTCCGGCCTCGCGGTTTCCGCCAGCGTCATCGTGCCGGGGCCGCGATTCCAGGAAGTGGCCGCCTACGCGCGCGCCCATCCGGATTTCGATCTCGGCGTGCATCTCGCGCTCACCAGCGAGTGGCCCGGCTACCGGTGGGGGCCGATCGCTCCCCGCAGCTCCGTGCCCACGCTGCTCGACGACGATTCCCTATTGCGCCGCGTCTGGACCGACACCACCGCGGTCCGCTGGCAGGAGGTGGAGCAGGAGCTGCAGGCCCAGGTCGCCGCGGCACGAGCCGCCGGCATTCGACCGAGCCACCTGGACGTGCACGAGTACGTCCTGTTCACCCGGGGCCCGGTCCTGTTCGAGATCCTCGGTCGCGTGGCGCAAGCCGCGGGCGTGCCCTTCCTGAGTGCGCGGGAGTGGATCGCCGGGCGGGAGGTGATGCGGCCACCCCCCGCGGGACCGCTCCAGCTGGCGCGCGTGATCGCGATCGCGGCAGACGTACCGCCGGCGCAGTGGAACGCCTACTATACGGCGCAGGTGCGCGCCCTCCCACCGGGCGTGTCGGAGCTGATCGTCCATCCGGCCGCGGACTCGACCGCGATGAAAGCGCTTACGCGGGAGCGCGTCAACTGGGGCGCTGCCTGGCGGGCGCGCGATTGGGCCTTCGTAGCGAGTCCGGGCTTCCGCCGCCTGCTACGTGCGGAGCACGTGCACCTCGTGACCTGGCGGCAAATCGATTCCGTACTGACCGCCGTACCCGAGCGGTAGACAATCAGGAGTGGCTCATGACCACCTGCGCGATTCCCCGACCCGCCGCCGACGAGCACGCCCCCTACTACGGGAAGTACATCGTCAAGGTCCCCGATGGCGACTTGTGCCGCATCCTCACCGATCAGCTCGCCGAAACGCGCGCGTTGATCGGGTCGATCCCCGAAGCCCGTGGCACGCACCGCTACGCGCCGGGGAAGTGGAGCATCAAGGAAGTGCTCGGCCACGTGTGTGACAGCGAACGCATCTTCAGCTATCGGGCGCTGCGCATCGCCCGCGGCGACGCCACCCCGCTCCCCGGGTTCGAGCAGGACGACTACGTCCCCACGGGCGGATTTGATCGACGCACGCTGGCCGACCTGAGCGAGGAGCTGGCGGCGGTTCGCACAGCCTCGCTCCTGCTGTTCAGTCACCTCGACGCCGAGGCACTGGCGCGCCGGGGCACGGCCAGCGGCAATCCGATCACGACGCGGGCCCTCGCCTACGTCATCGCCGGACACGAGCGCCACCACGTGGAAATCCTCAAGGTGAGATACCTCTAGCGTGCTCACGCGCTCCCTGGGCCCGGGCGCCCCCGCGGTGTCGTCGGTCGGTTTCGGGGGGATGCACCTCTCGATCGCCGGGCGCCCGGACGACTCGGTCGCCACGAGCGTTATCCATGCGGCGCTCGAACACGGGGTCACGCTGGTCGACACCGCCGACGTGTATTGCCTCGACGACGGCGAGCTCGGGCACAACGAGCGGCTGATCGCCGCCGCCCTGCGCCGCTGGCCGGGTCCGCGTGAGCAGCTGATCGTTGCGACCAAGGGCGGCATGACCCGTCTGGGCGAACGCTGGGCCCGCAACGGCCGCCCCGAGCATCTGCGTCGCGCCTGCGACCGCTCGATCAAGGCGCTTGGCACCGATCGCATCGATCTCTACCAGCTTCACACTCCGGACCCCGAAGTCCCCTTCGCGGAGAGCATTGGGGTGCTGGGGGAGCTGCAGCGCGCCGGCAAGATTCGCTGGATCGGCCTCTCCAACGTCTCGATCGCCGACATCGAGGAGGCGTCCCGCCAGGTCACCGTCGTGACAGTCCAGAACCGGCTCAATCCGTTCTTCCGCGAGGCGGTCGAAAGCGGCGTCGTCGCGTATTGCGAGAGCCACGGGATCGGTTTTCTCGCCTACAGCCCCGTAGGGGGAGGACGCCTGAACCTGAAGCTGCCGGCGCACCCCGCGCTCGAGCCGATCGCCCGGCGACACGGGGTTTCGCCGCACGCGGTGGTTCTGGCATGGGTACTGGCCCAGGGGCGTACGGTGATTCCGATTCCGAGCGCTCGCACCGTGGCGCACGCCCTCGATTCCCTCACGGCTGCGGGGCTAACCCTGAGCCTGGCCGAACGGGCGGCTATTGCCGGGGCCGAGTTCTCAAGGGCCTGAGTGGCTTTGACTTCGCCGCTCGAGGCGGTTAGGCTTCGGGCAGCGACGGGCGCGCCTTCTGCGTGCCGGCTTCCAGCGAACGGCAAGGCGGGATTCGGCCAGAGCGCCGGTCTCGCCTTCCTCGTTATCTCAAGGAGTTAGGGCCATGCGCATCACCGGCAAGGTGAAGTGGTTCAACGACAGCAAGGGCTTCGGTTTCATCAGTCGTGAGGACGGGGAGAAGGACTGCTTCGTCCATCATTCGGCGATCCAGGCCACGGGGTTCAAGACGCTCGCCGAGGGCGACCGCGTCGAGTTCGACGTGGTGCAGGGCGAGAAGGGACCGGCGGCGCAGAACGTGGTCAAGCTGAGTTGAGCGGCTCCCGGGCACCAAGCGGTTATCCGGATGTGGGCCATCCCGACCACGCTCGGGGTGGCCCTTTGTATCCGGCACCCTCACGCGGGCGGCGCAGATGAGCGAAATCGTAATCGGCGACAACGACCGGCTGGAGTGGGCGCTCAAGGCGTTCCGCCGTAAGGTCCAGAAGTCGGGCGTCTTGAAGGAGCTGCGCCAGAAACGGTTTTATGTCAAACCCAGCACCGCCAAGCGACTGAAGGCGGCGGCGGCACGGCGCCGCAAGGCGGAGCGCCGCCGTGGGACTCGGGAGCGCTGATGGCAAAGGAAGAAGCGATCGAGGCGGACGGGACCGTCACCGAAGTGCTGCCCAACGCGACGTTCCGCGTCCATCTTCCCAATGGCCACGACGTGCTCGCCACGATGGCGGGCAAGATGCGCCGGTTCCGTATCCGCGTGCTCGCCGGCGACCGCGTCACCCTCGCGCTGTCGCCCTACGACCTCACGCGGGGCCGCATCACGTTCCGGCACAAGTGAACCGGTCGCAGTTTGCGCTGTCGCGCAAGGGGCTCGTGCTGGGCAGCGGCCCGCTGGAGTGCCCCGGGTGCGGCGACCGGTTGGAGTTCGGCGCCGACCGGTTGGGGCGCACGACGGAATCGTGCGGCTGCGGCTACTACGCGCTCGTGCGCCAACGGGTCGGTGTGACCGGCGGCGAGACGGAGGTGTCACCATGAAAGATTCTTGGGATCAACAGCTCGCGCCGTTCCGCCGTCCGGACACGGCCCGCAGCGTCTGGCAGCTCGTGAGCTCGGCTGTCCTGCTCGCCGGGACGTGGGCGCTCATGTACCTGAGTTTGCGGGTGAGCTACTGGCTCACGCTGTTGCTCGCGGTCCCCGCCGCGTTCTTCCTGATTCGCCTGTTCATCGTGCAGCACGATTGCGGGCACGGGTCGTTCTTCCGCTCCGCCCGCGTTGCGGACATCGTGGGGTCGGCGATCGGGGTGATTACGCTGACACCGTATCACTACTGGAAGAAAGCCCACGCGATGCACCACGCGACCTCCGGGAACCTGGAGCACCGCGGGTTCGGGGACATCGATACCCTGACGGTGGACGAATACCGGTCCCGCTCGCGCTGGGCGCGCTTCAAGTACCGCGTGTACCGGCATCCGGCGGTGCTCTTCGGCGTCGGCGCCATCCTGCAATTCTTCGTGCTGCACCGGCTGCCCACGATCGTCCCGCGCAGCTGGGCGCGGGCGCGCTGGAGCATCCTCTGGACCGATGTGGCGCTGGCCGGGTTCGTCGTCGGGATGGGGCTCCTGGTGGGGTTTCGCCAGTTCCTCCTCGTCCACGTGCCGCTGATGGCGCTGTCGTGCTCGATCGGTGTGTGGCTGTTCTACATCCAGCATCAGTTCGAGCCCACGTACTGGGAGCACGACGAGCGCTGGGCGTACAACGATGCCGCGCTGACCGGGAGCTCCTATTACCGGTTGCCGCGGCTGCTGCAATGGGCGACGGGCAACATCGGGCTGCATCACGTGCACCATCTCAGCGCTCGCATCCCCAATTACCGCCTCCAGGAAGTGCTGGAAACGATTCCCGAGCTGCGGCGGGTCACGACGCTGACGCTGTGGGAGAGCTTCCGCTGCGTGCGGCTCGCCCTGTGGGACGAGCGCGAGCGCAAACTGGTGCGCATCCCGCGGCGGTGACGCCAGGCGGCCGCGCCGGACTCCGGTGAGCGGCGCCTGGGTTCACCGATTTCCCGACCTGCGGAGCCGGTTGCCCTGGCTTCCGCTCGCCACGCTCCCCACGCCCGTCGAAGCATGGCCGTCCGAGGAATTCTCCGGACGGCTGTTCGTCAAGCGCGACGATCTGACCTCACCGCTCTACGGCGGCAACAAGGTCCGCAAGTTCGAGTACCTGCTGGCGGCCGCCCGGGAGCGCGAGGCGCGCGCCCTGGTGACGCTGGGGGGCTTTGGAACCAACCAGGGCCTGGCGTTGGCGTTGCACGGCCGGGCCGGGGGCTTCGCCGTGGAGGTCTCGCTCGCGCCGCAACCGATCACCGCCACGGTCGGCGCCAACCTCCGGGGCCTCGTGGCCGCCGGTGCGTCGCTCCGGTTCGCGCGTACGGGCCTGGGGTCCCTGTGGGGGGCGTGGCGCGCGGTCCGCGCGCGGCGGGCGGCCGGGGAGCGCCCCTACTACATCCCGGCCGGTGCCTCCACCCCGCTCTCCACACTGGCCTACGTCGCGGCGGCGCTCGAGCTCGCGGAGC
>JBGPIW010000040.1:0-11430 GCA_041485045.1 Gemmatimonadota bacterium
CTCCTCGAACGGCTTTTCGCGCCGCTTCATCTTCTTGCTGATGGACCACAGGTTCTTCGGCCGGCCGGTGATCTCGAAATCGGTGAGCCCGGCGCGCTTCAGCTCTTCGGTCAGAGGCGCCCGCAGCCGCTCGATCGTCTGGTCCCGCTCGGTCCGGCGGGCCTGGACCTTTTTGACCAGGACGCGGTAGTCCTCGGGCTCCAGGAAACTGAACGCCAGGTCCTCGAGCTCGGCTTTCATCCCCGCCATGCCGAAGCGGTGCGCCAACGGGGCGTAGATCTCCTGCGTCTCCAGCGCGATCCGCCGCCGCTTCTCCTCAGAGAGATGCTTGAGGGTCCGCATGTTGTGCAGCCGGTCGGCGAGCTTGATGATGATGACCCGGGCGTCCTTGGCGATGGACAGGAGCAGCTTGCGGTAATTCTCCGCCGCCGCTTCCTCGGCGGACCGGAAGGTGAGCCCGGACAGCTTGGTCAGGCCATCCACCAGGTCCGCGACTTCATTGCCAAAGTCCCGCCGGATCTGCTCCAAGGGGATGTCGGAATCCTCCACCACGTCGTGCAACAGCGCCGCGGCGATCGTCGTCGAGTCCATCTGCTGCTCGGCGAGAATGGTGGCCACGGCCACGCTGTGCGACAGGAAGTCGTCACCGGACTTGCGCTTCTGGCCGGAGTGGGCGCGGGCGCTCGTGGCATAGGCCCGGCCTAGCAGGTCCCAGTCAAGACGCTCGCGCAGGGGCGCCAGCGCCTTGGCCAGCTCGGGAGCCAGGATGGGAGCGGCGGTCGTCACCCGTGGAGGATGGCGAGACCGGGGATTTAGAGCAAGCCGGCCTCGGCGAAACTCACGTACCGCTCGCCGCCGATGATCACGTGGTCAAATACGGGGAGATCCAGCAGCCGTCCGGCGTCCACGAGCTGACGGGTGACGGCCCGGTCGTCGGCCGAGGGTGTGGGGTCGCGGCTGGGATGGTTGTGCACCACGATGATCCCCGCGGCCGCCTCGGCGATAGCCGCGCGGAACACCTCGCGCGGATGGACGAGCGAGCTGTTCAGGATGCCGCGGGTGATGAGGAGGTCGGCGAGCACCTGGCTCTGGCTGCCCAGCGCCAGCACGTGGAATTCTTCCACGGTGAGGTCGCGGAGCCGGGGGGCGCACAGGCGGTGGACATCCGCCGGTCCGGCGATGCGCTCGGGCGGCGGTGTCTGCTCCGCGCTCAGTCTGCGCCCCAGCTCCAGCGCGGCGGCAAGACGAGCCGCCTTCGCCCGCCCTACCCCAGGCACCCGCGCCACGTCCGCGGCGGGGCGGCTCGCCAGGCGGACGATGGAGCCATCGACGCGAGCGAGCAGCGCCGCGGCGACAGCGAGCGCTCCGCGACCGGCGCAGCCCGTTCCGAGGAGGATGGCGAGCAGCTCCTGCGCCGTCAGCGCATGGGTACCGAGGCGCCACAGCCGCTCGCGAGGGCGGTCCGCATCGGCCGCAGTCGAGGCGGCGAATTCCATGGAGTGAACGTAGTGTGGCGCCGCGCCGTGAGCGGTATCAAAGAAACGCAGGCGACGCCGTTCGTGTGCTGCGCCTAGAGGCCCGCCCCGTGGCACTTCTTGAATTTCTTGCCGCTGCCGCACGGACAGGGGTCGTTTCGCCCAACCCCGGCGTACGGGCTCGGTACCGACGCACCGGGCAGGGGACCTCCCGGAGCCGGTGGGCGCGGGCCGGTCGACGTCGAGACGAGGCCATCGGCATCGGGCTTGGTCGCCACCATCGGCGGCGGCCGGCGGGGGGCGGTGATCCCGCCCAGCGGAGCTGTGGACGTGGTCGGCGCACCGGGGCGCGGCGGGGGCCCGATCTGGATCTGCAGCTTGAGCCAGCGCTCGGTAAACGTGCTGCGCACGTCGTCCATCAAGCCCTTGAACATCTCGAACGCGTCCTGCTTGTACTCGACCAGCGGGTCTTTCTGCCCCCAGCCGCGGTACTGAATGCCGGCCTTGAGCTGGTCCAGGTCGTACAGATGGTCCTTCCACTTCTCGTCGATCACGGACAGCATGATCTGGGAGAGGGCCTGCTCGGCGAGGCCCGATGACTCCGCGAGGCGCGCCTCGATCGCCGCGCGAACAACGGGATCGGATTCGCGCCGCAACCGCGCTTCGAGGTCGCGCCGCAGCATGCCGTCGGCCTCGGTGAGCTGGGACAGCTTACCCGCGAACGATTCCCGCCCCGCCTGCTGGGCCGCGCGCACGAGGTCGTCGTGGGTCCTGACCTTGGTGGGATCGGTCAGATCCGGCACGGACAGCAGGTAGCGCTGCAGCATCTCCGTCGCGAGCAGATCCCGGTCCCAGTCGGCCGGATCCTTGTACACGGCGGTACGCTCGTCCACCAGCCGCTCGGCGGCGGCGTCGATCATCCGCAGCGCTTCTGCCTTCAGCTCCTCCCCACCCTCCAGGGCGAACAGCCGCAGCGAATACATGACCTCGCGCTGCTGGTTCATCACATCGTCGTACTCGAGCAGTCGCTTGCGGGCCTGGAAGTTCTGCAGCTCGACGCGCTTCTGCGCCTGGCTGATGGCGCCGGTGACCCACGGGTGTGTGATCACCTCGCCCTCCTCGGCGCCGCCGCGATCCATCCAGCGCGCGATGCGGTCGGAGCCGAAGAGCCGCATCAGGTCGTCTTCGAGCGACAGGTAGAAGACGCTCTGTCCGGGGTCGCCCTGGCGCCCGGAGCGGCCACGCAGCTGGCGGTCGATGCGCCGCGCTTCGTGACGCTCGGTACCGACGATGACCAGCCCGCACGGGGGATCGTCGTCGCAGCCGAGCTCCGCGATCCGCACCGGTGTGAGATCCGCGCTCTCGATCGCCTGGCCGAAGGCGGGCTCGCCCCGGGCGCGGATGCCGCAGACCAGGCACTGCTTGACGCCGGGGCCGAGTTTGATGTCGGTGCCGCGCCCGGCCATGTTGGTCGCGATCGTGATCGCGCCCGGCTGACCGGCCTGGGCCACGATCTCGGCTTCGCGCTCGTGGTACTTGGCGTTCAACACTTCGTGCTTCAGCCCGCGGCGCTTGAGCATGCGAGAGAGCGTCTCCGACACCTCTACACTCACCGTGCCGACGAGCACCGGAAGCCCGCGCTTGTGCTGGCGCTCGGCCTCCTCGACGATGCCGTTGTATTTCTCCCGCCGCGTCTTGTAGATGAGATCGTGCTTGTCCACCCGGCGCACCGGACGGTTCGTCGGGATGACCACCACGTCCAGCTTGTAGATCTGGAAGAACTCGGTCTCCTCGGTTTCGGCGGTGCCCGTCATGCCGGACAGCTTCTCGAACATGCGGAAGTAGTTCTGGATCGTGATGGTGGCGAGCGTCTGGCTCTCCTCCCGCACCGTCACGCCTTCCTTGGCCTCCACTGCCTGGTGCAGCCCTTCGGCCCAGCGCCGCCCGGGCATCAGCCGGCCGGTGAACTCGTCCACGATGAAGACCTGGCCATCCTGGACGACATACTCGACGTCCTTCTCGTACAGGGCGTGGGCTTGCAACAGCTTGTGGATGATGTGCAGCGTCTCGCTCTTGGCCGCGTACTCCCCCTCGATCACGCGCCGCCGCTCCAGCTTTTCCGCCGGGGAGAGCGTCTCGTCCCGGTCGATCGCGTGCACCGCATGGGAGATGTCGGGCACGACGAACAGCGTCGGGTCGTCGGGCGACATCGCCTCGACCCCCATCTCGGTGAGGTGCACCGAATGGCCGCGCTCGTCGAGCACGAAGTAGAGGTCGTCCTCGACGTTGCGCATCTTCTGGTCGCGCGCCGGCAGCTTGCGGTCCGCCAGCCGGTCCAACTCCACCCGCTGCACCGCCGCCTTGATGCCCTGCTCGTTCAGGAGTTTCAGCAGCTTCTTGTTCTTGGGCGTGCCCAGTTGCGCCTGGTATAGGAGCTTGGCGCCCTCGTACTGGGTCTTCGGATTCGCCAGGAGCGGCTCGGCCTTGGCAATGAGATCGTTGACGACCCCGGTCTGTTTGCGCACCAGCTGTACGACCTGCGTGTTGTACTGGGCGTACTTCACGTCCGACTCGGCACCCACCGCGCCCGATATGATGAGCGGCGTACGGGCCTCGTCGATCAGGATCGAGTCGACCTCGTCGATGATGGCGTAGTAGTGGGCGCGCTGTACGCGTTCCTCCAGCCGCCCCACCATGTTGTCGCGCAGATAATCGAATCCGAATTCATTGTTCGTGCCGTACGTGATGTCGCAGCTGTAGGCCGCCTTCCGCTCCGGGGAGGAGGGCTGGGTGTCGTCGATGCAGCCGACCGAGAGGCCGAGCCACGTGAAGAGATGGCCCATCCACTGCGAGTCGCGTCGCGCCAGGTAGTTGTTCACCGTGACGAGATGCGCCCCCTTGCCAGCCAGCGCATTCAGGTACAGCGGCAGGGTGGCCACCAGGGTCTTCCCTTCCCCGGTGGCCATTTCGGCGATCTTGCCCTGATGCAGGACGACGCCGCCGATCAGCTGCACGTCGTAGGGCACCATGTCCCACGTGAGCTCGTGCCCCGTCACCATGACCTTCGACCCGCTCAGCCGCCGGCACGCCTCCCGGACGGTGGCGTAGGCTTCCGGCAGCACTTCATCGAGCGCTGCCTGAAGCGCCCGGGCGTAGCGCTGCTCGGCCTGGCCGAGCTGATCCGAGAGACGAGACCGCTCTTCGGCATCGGGGCAATCGTGCTTGGCCTTCTTGAGCCGCTCCACCTCCGCGGCGAGCTCGCCGGTCCGCTCCGCAATGATGCCGCGGCACCTGGGGGTCTGGGCCTGGAGCTCGGCGTCGCTCAGGTCTTTGAGACGCGCCTCGTGCCCGTGAATCGCGTCCACCAACGGGCGGATGCGCTTCATCTCCCGCTGGAACCGCGTGCCGAACACCTTGGTAAACAGCCGTTTGACCATCGGTCCTCAGATTAGCGATACAGCCCGTGCGCGGCGATGTATTCTCGCACCGCGTCGGGCACGAAATAACGAATCGACCGTCCCTCGGCCACCCGGCGACGCACGTCCGTCGCCGAGATATCCACGGCCGGCACTTCAATCGCCCGCCCGATGACGGGCAGATCCGGGACCGATGTCCCGGGACGCCCGAATACCACCACATCCGCCAAGGCGGGGAGCGCCTCCACCTCGAACCAGGCAGGCAGGTCCCGGGCGGCATCCGCCCCCAGCAGTAACGTGAACCGGTTCCCGGGCTCCCGCGCTGCGAGGGCGCGCAGCGTGCGAACCGTGTATGACGGCGCGGCCAGCTCGAGCTCGATCGACTCCACCGAGAGGTGCGGATCCCCGACGACGGCCAACGCCAGCATGTCGGCGCGTTGGACGGCGGTAGCCAGGTGCGCCGCTCGCTTGAACGGCTGCTCGCGCGCCGGCATCAGCCGGACGCGGGCCCCCAGCAGCTCCGCCGCCGTTTGGGCGACCACGAGATGCCCGAGATGTACCGGATCGAAGGATCCGCCGAACAGCGCGTCCACGCGCTCAGGGTGACGCGGGGGCGCTGCGATCGGGCGGACAGGTCTTCTCGAGGCCGCCGGCCTGTGGGTAGAAGCGACGCAGGTGGGTGCAGGTCTCCTGCAGCTCCTCGCGATAGCCGATCGCGCGATATGTGTCGGCGAGGCGGAGGAGGGCATCCGGAGCCCGGGCGCTTTCGGGATAATTCGCCACGACGTCCTTGAAATAGATGATGCCCGAGTCGAAGGCCCGGCGCTTGAAGTAGAACAGCCCGTTCTTGTATGCCTTGGCGGCGAACCAATCGCGCAGCTGGCGCACGTGCAACTGGGCCCGCGCGGCCGCATCGGCTTCCGGATAGCGGCCGGCCAGATCCTGATAGATCGCCAGGGCCGCCTGGCCGTAACTCGGGTCGAGCTCGGGATTGCGCCATAACCGCATGTTGGCATCACCGGCGCGCAGCAATGACACGGCTGCGTAGGTGCTCCCCGGGTATTGATCGGCCACCTGGCGAAAGTCGTGGGCCGCATCCACCAGCTGGCCCGTCTGGAATTCGGACTCGGCCATGGCGTAATGCACTTCGGGGAGCGCCGCGTCATTGGGGGGCAGTTCGAACTGCACTCGGCGGAAGCTCAGCAGCGCTTTAGAGAACTTGCCGGTGCGGAACTGGGTCCGCGCCTCGGACAGGAGATGCTCGGGAGCGATGGCACTGGGACGCTCGCGGTGGGCGCATGCCGCCAACGTCAGTGGAAGCAACCAGCAACAAAAGCGCATCGATCTCACGGTTGCGAGGGTGCGGGGCCGCTGTCAGCACGGCCCAGCGCGTTGAGCTTCTCCTGAGCGCGCTGCGCCAGGGAATCACCCGGCACACCGCCAACCAGGGACTGCTGATAGAGATCCACCGCGGCCGCGATGTCACCCCGCGCGAGGGCTACGTCGCCCAAACCGACATACGCCGCTCGCGTCACCTCGATCGCCGACCCGGGAGTCGCCGCGCGGCGAAACCACTCCTCTGCATCACTCGGGCGGCCGGCGGCGAGGGCCGCCTGGCCCCGCATCAAGGCGCACCGTGAGATCCCCTCCCGAGCCGCTTCCTGCACGAACGGCTGCCGCTGACGCTGCAACACTCCGGTGAAGACGGCGATAGCCGTGACGCAGTCCTTGGCCAGCGCGGCGGCCTCCCCGTACACGTACAGCAGCGAATCGGCCCCGCGTGCGTCGGGGGCCGTGGCGATCGCCGTGGGCAAGTACGCCAAGGCGTCCGCCGTGTTCCCCGCCGCGGCCGCGTCCAGGGCCACGATTCGGGCGTAGCCCCCGAGCGCCCGGCTGGGCGCGGCTTCACGCATGCCCTGGAGGGCCTGCGCCAGTGCGATCCGGTCGTTGACCGCGATCGCCCCACGGGCCACCCGCTCCAGACCGTCAGCGGCTTCATCGGCGCGGCTGGGATCCTCCCGCGCGAGGGCACGGTACTCCTGTGCCGCGAAGCTGAAATCGCTGGTGTGCAGCGCGGCCGCGGCGGCCTTGGCGTGCAGTCCCGCCTTCCCCCCACCGGCACGCAACCCGAGCTGGTACTCCGCTTGCGCGTCCGGGTACGCCGCCGCGACGTAATTGCGGTCCCCGAGCACTTCGTGGTTGGCGGCGCTCGGAGCGCACGCCAGGGCCGCCAGGGCGGCCGCTGCCCACACTCTCACAGGACGCGCTGGCGGCCCGAGGTCCGCGGCACCGACTCACCCGGCACCGCGATGAGATCGCCGCGGTCCAGCATCGCAAGGTAGGCCTCGACGCGCGGATCTTCCGGCCGGCGACGTCGGCAGTCCTCCCACACGACCCGCGCCGATAACCCATCCCCGCTCAAGTACGACGCCAGACCGAGCATGGCGGCCGCGTCGAGGAAATTGGGCCGCGACCGCACAATGATCTCGAACTGCTCGCGCGCCTCGAGCACCCGGCCCGCCTGCAACAGGAGCCGCCCCAGCTTGTAGCGGAGATCGTGGAATTCGGGCCCGAGGGCGAGCGCGGCCTGATACTGGCCGATCGCCTCCCGCATGCCTCCGGCCTCGATGTAGGCCTCCGCCAGATGGGCGTGAAGGTTCGCGAGTTTCGACGCGAGATGTGTGGGGAAGCCGAGCCGAGACTTGCCGCCGATCTGGCCCGCCCGGCGCAGCGAATCAGTGGCTTCCTGCTCGCGCCCGAGATCGTTGAGGACCAGCGCCCGATGGACCAATGCCTCGACATAGTGCGGGTTGAGCTCGAGCGAGCGATCGAGGTGGGCCAATGCCTTTTCCGGCTGCCCGACGAGCGAATAGCACAACCCGAGCATGTGCTCGGCATCGGCGAACGCGTGGCCGACCGCCGAGATCTCCTCGAGCAGGTGGATCGCGCCGTAGTAGTCCTGCAGCTGGAAGCGCTCGCGTGCCTGGTCGACCCGGCGCTCAGGACTGGCGTCCATGAACCTCCCGGTACCACGAGACGAACCGGCGGACGCCCTCTTCGATCCCGACCTTCGGCTCGTACCCGAGCTCGCGCTCGGAACGGGAGAGATCGGCCGCCGTCAGCGGGACGTCACCGGGTTGGTCGGGGCCGCGCTCGATGACGGCGTCGCGGCCGACCGCCGCCGCGATCAGCGCGATCAACCGGTCGAGCCGTACTCGGCCGCCGCCGCCGACGTTGAACACCCGCCACGGCCCGGTGCCGTCCCGTCCAGCCCGGGCTGTCCAAGCGAGCGCCGCGAGAATGCCGTCCACCACGTCCGAAACATACGTGTAATCCCGCTCGGTCGAACCGTCGCCGCGCATGTGGATCGGGTGGCCGTCCATGATCCGGGCCGTGAAGCGGTGGACCGCCAGGTCGGGACGTTGCCGGGGGCCGTAGACGGTGAAAAACCGGAGACAGGCGGTGCGGGTCGCGTACAAGTGCGAGAACGCCCGGCAGACGAGCTCCCCGGCCCGCTTGCTGGCAGCGTACGGGGAGATCGGAAAGTCGGCGGCGGCGTCCTCGGCGAACGGGGCTGGCGTGGACTCGCCGTACACAGATGAGGAGGACCCGAACACCACTCGTGTGATGCCTTCGCGGCGTGCCGCGTCGAGCAGGCGGGCCGTGGCGGTCACGTTGGTTTCCATGTACGCGGCCGGCTGCTCGAGCGAGGGTTGGACGCCAGGCCGGGCGGCGAGGTGAATGATCGTCTCGACCCCCTGCAGTGGTAGCGGGTCGCGGACGACGTCGCCCTCGGAAAAGAGGAACCCGCGACGGGTCAGCAGCCCGGCGAGGTTGCGCTCCTTCGTGGCGCGTGCATAAAAGGGATCGAAGTTGTCGACCCCGGCCACCTCGTGGCCGGCATCGAGCAAGGCTTCGCACACGTGCGAGCCGATAAACCCCGCGGCGCCGGTGACCATTACCCGACTCATGCGGCGATCACCCCGCGGAAATACTCGATCGTCCGCCGCAGCCCTTCGTCGAGGGGAATGGCGGGTTCCCATCCCAATAGCGCGCGCGCACGGGTGATGTCGGGCTGGCGCACCCGCGGATCGTCCACCGGCAGCGGGCGCAGGACGATCTCGCTCTTGCTGCCGGTGAGCGCCAGTACCCGTTCGGCGAGCTGCCGCACGGTAAACTCCACCGGGTTGCCGATATTGGTCGGATCCGGGGTGCCGCGCTCGAACAGCCGGATGATCCCTTCGATCAGGTCGTCCACGTAACAGAACGAGCGTGTCTGGGCGCCGTCCCCGTACATGGTGAGCGGCTCGCCCTTCAACGCCTGCATGATGAAGTTCGAGACGACCCGCCCGTCGTGCGGACGCATGCGCGGGCCGAAGGTGTTGAAGATCCGCACGATCCGCGTGTCCAGCCCATGAAACCGGTGATAGGCCATGGTCATCGCTTCGGCGAACCGCTTCGCTTCGTCGTACACCCCCCGCGGGCCGACCGGGTTCACGTTCCCCCAGTACGTCTCGGGCTGCGGATGGACGAGCGGGTCCCCGTAGGTTTCGGATGTGGAGGCGAGCAGGAATTTGGTCTGTTTGGCGCGCGCCAGGCCCAACGCTTTATGGGTGCCCAGCGAGCCGACCTTGAGGGTCTGGATCGGCAGCTCGAGGTAATCGACGGGGCTCGCCGGACTGGCGAAGTGCATCACCGCCTCGAGCGGTCCCTCCACCTCGATGAAGGTGGTCACGTCGTGACACACGAACTGGAAGTCAGGATGGTGCAGCAGGTGCGCCAGGTTCGCCGGCGTCCCCGTAATGTAGTTGTCCATCCCGATGACGCGGTGTCCGTCCGCCAGCAGGCGGTCGCACAAGTGCGACCCGAGAAACCCGGCCGCGCCGGTTACGAGGATGCGCATGCCAGCGGCCGGCCGATGCAGTCGTAGGTAAAGCCGAGCTCGGTGAGGCGCGTGGGCTCGTACAGGTTGCGTCCGTCCACGATGAGGGGGCGCTTGAGCGCCTGCTTGACCCGGGCGAAGTCCGGGTTGCGGTACTCGCGCCATTCGGTGAGAATCGCCAGGGCGTCCGCGCCGGCCACGGCATCGTAGGCGTGCGGGACATAGATCACGCGGTCGCCGAGCACGTGTCGCGCCGTCTCGATCGCGGCCGGATCGTGCGCCTGGACGGCGGCGCCCGCCTCGAGCAGCGCCTCGATCAGGACCAACGCCGGGCTCTCGCGCACGTCGTCGGTCTCCGCCTTGAAGGCGAGTCCCCACACCCCGATCGTCCGGCCCTCAAGCTTCCCGTCGAAGTGACGCGCCAGCTTGTCGAACAACACGCGCTTCTGTCGCTCGTTCCCGGCCTCGACGGCCTTGAGCACGTCGAGCGAAACCCCTTGGCCGTCGGCGGTCTTGACCAGTGCCTTCACGTCTTTCGGGAAGCAGGAGCCTCCGTACCCCGGTCCCGGGAACAGAAATGCCGAGCCGATACGGTGATCGGAGCCGATCCCCTTGCGCACCAGCTGCACGTCGGCGCCAACCGCCTCGCACAGCTGCGCCACCTGGTTCATGAACGTGATCCGGGTGGCGAGCATCGCATTGGCCGCGTACTTGGTCATCTCCGCGGAGGGAATGTCCATGAAGATGAGAGGATTGCCGGTCCGCACGAAGGGCCCGTACAGCTCCTCGAACACGCGCCGCGATTCAGGGTGATCCACTCCCACGATGACACGGTCCGGCTTCATGAAATCGTCGACGGCAGCGCCTTCCTTCAGAAACTCCGGGTTGGAGCACACATGGAAGGTCAGCTTCGTGTACTTGGCGATTTCGGCCCGCACCAGCTCTGCCGTCCCCACGGGGACGGTGCTCTTGGTCGCGATGACCTTGGGGCGGTTCATGTGCTGGCCGATGGTGCGGGCCACGGCGAGGACGTGCTGCAGGTCCGCCGACCCATCCTCGTCGGGCGGGGTGCCGACGGCGATGAGGACCACGTCGGCCGACTCGATCGCCGCCGCGACCTCGGTCGTGAAGCGCAGCCTCCCCTCGCGCTGGTTGCGCACCACGAGCGGCTCGAGCCCCGGCTCGTAGATCGGCAGCTGGTTTTCCTTCAGCCCCGCGATCTTCTTCGCGTCCACGTCGGCGCACAGTACGTCGTTCCCGGTCTCGGCGAAGCAGGCGCCGACGACGAGGCCGACGTAGCCGGTCCCTACTACGCAGAGCTTCATGGCTTCCTCCGGCTGGCGGCGGGAAGCGCGTGCCGCGTGTCCACGACCAGCTTCGACTCACGCGCGATGAGCCCGTAGTCGAGGCTCGAGTGATCGGTGACGATCACCACGCAGTCCGCCCCGCGCAGCGTCTCGGCGGTCAGCGGGACGGACGTCAGCTCCACGCCGTCCTCATGGAGCCGCGCGACGTGCGGATCGTGGTAGGTCACCACGGCCCCCCGCTGCTCGAGCACCCGAATCACGTCGAGCGCCGGGCTCTCGCGGATATCGTCGATGTCCTTCTTGTACGCCACGCCCACGACGAACACCTTGCTGCCGCGCACCGCTTTGCC
>JBGPIW010000041.1:0-11078 GCA_041485045.1 Gemmatimonadota bacterium
CCCCTTGTCCGCCGCCACCTTCGTCAGCGCCGCCGTCAACGTCGTCTTCCCGTGGTCCACGTGCCCGATCGTTCCCACGTTCACATGCGGCTTCGTCCGCTCGAACTTTGCCTTGGCCATTGGTGCGTGATCCTCGTGTCGTAATGCTACCGGCTGTCAGCCATCAGCTATCAGCCAAGCTGATAGCCGATAGCCGATAGCGTCTCACCCTCTGACTTTCGCGACGATCTCTTCCGCCTTCGACTTCGGCACTTCCTGATAGTGACTGAACTGCATGCTGTAGATCGCCCGGCCCTGGCTCATGGAGCGCAGGGTCGTGGAATACCCGAACATCTCGGACAGCGGCACGCTGGCGGCCACGATGTGCGCATCGGCGCGCTGCGTCATGCCGCCGATCTTGCCCCGGCGCGACGAGAGGTCGCCCATCACTTCACCCATGTAGTCCGCGGGGGTCACCACCTCCACGTCCATGATCGGCTCGAGCAGCATGGGGCCGGCTTGCCGGGCCGCCTCCTTCACCGCCATGGAGCCCGCGATCTTGAACGCCATTTCGCTCGAGTCCACGTCGTGGGAGGAGCCGTCCACCAGCTCCACCTTCACGTCCACCATCGGGTAGCCCGCCAGGACGCCGTTTTCGAGCGCTTCCTTCACGCCCTGCTCGACCGGCCCGATGTACTCCCGCGGGACGGTGCCGCCGACGACCTTGTCCTCGAACACGAACCCCGTCCCCGGCTTGCCCGGCTCGAGATGGATCACCACGTGGCCGTACTGGCCGCGGCCGCCGGTCTGCCGGATGAACTTGCCCTCGATGTATTCGACCCGCTTGCGCACCGTTTCGCGGTAGGCGACCTGCGGGCGGCCCACGTTCGCCTCGACCTTGAACTCCCGCTTCATGCGGTCGACGATGATCTCGAGATGCAGCTCGCCCATGCCCGAGATGATCGTCTGCCCGGTCTCGGTGTCGGTGTGCACGCGGAAGGTCGGATCTTCTTCCGACAGCTTCTGGAGCGCGATGCCCAGCTTGTCCTGGTCGGCCTTGGTCTTGGGCTCGATCGCGACCGAGATGACCGGGTTGGGGAACCGCATCGCCTCGAGGATGATGGGCTGCTCCTCGGTGCACAACGTGTCGCCGGTCTTCGTCTCCTTGAGCCCGATCGCCGCGGCGATGTCGCCGGCGCGGACCTCCTCGATCTCCTCGCGCTTGTTGGCGTGCATCTGCAGCAGGCGCCCGATGCGCTCCCGGCGGTCTTTGGTGCTGTTGTAGACGTAGGAGCCGGCCGCCAGCACGCCCGAGTACACCCGGAAGAACGTCAGTTTCCCGACATAGGGGTCGGTCGCGATCTTGAACGCCAGGGCCGCGAATGGCTCCTCGTCCGACGCGTGCCGCTCGATGTGCGTCGCGTCGTGATGCGGCATATGCCCCTGGATCGGTGGCACGTCCACCGGCGCCGGGAGGTAGTCGACCACGGCGTCGAGCAGCTGCTGCACGCCCTTGTTCTTGAACGCCGCCCCGCAGATCACGGGCACGACGTGCGCGGTGATCGTCGCCTTGCGCAGCACCGTGCGGATCTCGTCCTCCGACAACGGCTGCCCTTCGAGGTACTTGTGGAGGATCGTGTCGTCGGTCTCGACGACGGCCTCCAGCATCTCGTGGCGCATCTTCTTCACCCGGTCCTTCAACGAGGCGGGCACCGGCCCCTCGACATACTTCTTTCCGAGCGTCTCGTCGTCGTAGACGATTTCGATCTCTCGGATCAGATCGATGATGCCGGTGAACAGCTCTCCGGAGCCCAACGGCAGCTGGATCGGGATCGCCTTCGCGCCCAGCCGTTCCCGCACCATCTTGAGGCAGCGGTCGAAGTCCGAGCCCACCCGGTCCATCTTGTTGACGAACACGATCCGCGGCACCCCGTAACGATCGGCCTGGCGCCACACCGTCTCGGTCTGCGGCTCCACCCCGCCCACGGCATCCAGCACCGTCACCGCGCCGTCCAGCACGCGCAGCGAGCGCTCCACTTCCACGGTGAAATCCACGTGACCCGGCGTGTCGATGATGTTGATGCGGTACAGGTCGCCGCGCCGCGGCCAGAACGCGGTGGTGGCGGCGGAGGTGATGGTGATCCCCCGCTCCTGCTCCTGCTCCATCCAGTCCATCGTGGCCGTACCGTCGTGCACCTCACCCAGCTTGTAGGTGCGGCCCGTGTAATAGAGGATACGCTCGGTCGTAGTCGTTTTCCCGGCATCGATGTGGGCCATGATGCCGATGTTCCGAATGCGATCGAGCGGTGTCGTGCGTGCCATTGCCATCCTTTTAGCAGCAAAAACGCGGGGCGACCATGACGCCCATGCCTGGGCCGGTCTCGCTCCGCCATCGGTGCCGAGCCGAGGCCCGGCGACCGCGTGTCCCCTGCCTGACTTCTGGGCGCCTGACCCCGGGCGTCAGCCCGGGGAACCCAGATCTACCACCGGTAATGCGCGAACGCCCTGTTGGCTTCCGCCATCCGGTGCGTGTCTTCCTTCTTCTTGATCGACTCGCCCTCGCCCTTGGACGCGAGGATCAGCTCCGCCGCGAGCCGCTCCGACATGTCCTTCTCCTTGCGGGAGCGGCTGTACTGAATGATCCAGCGCATCCCCAGCGCGGTGCGTCGCTCCGGTCGGACTTCCACCGGCACCTGATAGGTGGCGCCGCCGACCCGCCGCGACTTCACCTCGAGCGCCGGCTTTACGTTCGACAGGGCCTGCTTGAACACGTTCACGCCCGGCTGCCCGGTCCGCTGCTCGATCAGGTCCATCGCCGAATAGAACACCCGCTCGGCCAGCGACTTCTTGCCCCGTTCCATCAGGTTGTTGACGAACTTGGAAACGGTCTGGCTATCGTAGCGCGGGTCGGGCGGCACGGGCCGCTTGACCGCTTTCTTGCGACGGCTCACTTCCCGGCCTCCTTGGGCCGCTTGGCACCGTACTTCGAGCGCGATTGCTTCCGCTCATTCACACCGGCGGCGTCGAGCGTGCCGCGGATGATGTGGTAGCGCACGCCCGGCAGATCCTTCACCCGGCCGCCCCGAATCATCACGATCGAATGCTCCTGCAGGTTGTGCCCCTCACCCGGGATATAGGCTGTCACTTCGAAGCCGTTGGTCAGCCGGACACGGGCGACTTTGCGCAGCGCCGAGTTCGGCTTCTTCGGCGTCGTCGTGTAGACGCGCGTGCACACGCCGCGCTTTTGCGGGTTGCCCCGCAGCGCAGGCGCTTTCTCTTTCTTCTCCACGTCCCGGCGGCCGTGCCGGATGAGCTGATTGATGGTCGGCATTACCCTCTCGACGCTGCTCAAAAAAGTCGGGAAACAGACTTCAAAGCTAAGCGGGGGCTTCGAGTTAGGTCAACCCCTGCCGTTGTCGGTCCAGAGCGTGTCCGGCGCGGCGTTTCCACCCTTCCTCACCCCTGTCGCGGGCCGTACAATGGCACCCTTCCGGACACCCGCGGAGGCCCCATGACCACCGTTGTTCGCCTCTGGAGCGCCGCCCTCCTGGCGACGGGCCTCGCCGCCTGCGCCCACCGCGTCAACCCAGGCACCAGCCCGACGGCCCGGGCGGATACCACCAAGAAGGACGTCCCCTGGAAGCCCTGGGCCGAGGTGACGAAGGACGCCCGTGAGCTGCACGGACTGTTCACGGCCTTCCTCAAGCGGGACAATGTCTATCTCGACCTCCGACCCGACCAGTTCGATAAGGACTTCCTGCTCGTCACGGAGCTGTCCCAAGGCCTGGGGGATTACGGATTCGACGGAGGCACCGACCTGCGCTCGGATCTGGTCCGGTTCCACCGCACCCCCACCAAAGTCGAGCTGCAGCTCGTCAACCCGTACCTCACCGCGACACCCGGCACCCCGATGGCCCGGACCGTGGCGTATTCCTTCGGTGGATCGGTGGCCTTCAGCTTCCCGATCGCCTCCATCCGGGATACCACCGACGAAGTCCTCGTCGATCTCGCCCCGTTCCTCGTTTCCGACTGGGCCGACGTGGGGGGGTTCTTCGATTTCGTGGTGCAGGTGGCGGGAGTCCGTGGCGGCGTTTCGCTCGACCGGGAACGGTCGGCGTTCCAGGATCTCCGTGTCTTCCCGACGAACCTCGAGGCCAACGCTCGCCTGAGCTTCCTCGCTTCAAAGCCGATCGGCATCAGCACGGTGCCCGATTATCGCTACCTCCCGATGGTCGTGCACTATTCGCTCGTCGAGCTGCCCGCCACGCCGATGCGCCCGCGCTACGCCGACGACCGGGTCGGCTATTTCATCTCGGCCATGATGAACTTTTCCCGCGACACCGCCGAGTCGTTCTTCGTGCGCTACGTGAACCGCTGGCGCCTCGAGAAGAAAGACCCGGCCGCTGCGCTGAGCGACCCCGTCAGGCCGATCACCTATTACCTCGACCGCACGATTCCCGATGAATGGCGGCCCTACGTCCGCGCCGGCATCCTCGAGTGGAATCACGCCTTCGAGCAGATCGGGATTCGCAACGCCATCCAGGTCCTCGATGCCCCGGACGATTCACTCTGGAGCGCCGAGGATGCCCGCTACAGCACCGTCCGCTGGATGGCCAACTTCAATTCGACCTACGCGATCGGGCCATCGGACGTCGACCCGCGCACCGGCGAGATTCTAAACGCCGACATCCTCATCGCGGCATCCTGGATTCAGGCCTGGCAGGGGGAATACCGCGAATACTCGGGTCCTCAATCGCTCACCCGCGAGGTGTTCGCGGAGGACTCGCTGCTCCGCGCCGACCCCCAGGGTCGTCTGGCGCGGCTGTGCCGGTACGCGGGCGGCCTCACCCGCTACGGCACGCTGCTCCGCGCCACGCTGGCCGCGAGCGGCGCGATCCCGCCGGGCGCTCCGGTGCCGCGCGAATACATCGGGCAAGGGCTGAAGGAGCTGGTGATGCACGAGTTCGGTCACACGCTCGGGCTGCGGCACAATTTCCGCGGCACCGCGGCGATCCCGGCCGCCGAGCTGGGCGACCGCCAGTACACCGCGACCCACGGCACGTCGGCGTCGGTGATGGACTACAACCCCCCCGCGATCGCACTCGACCGCAGCCGCCAGGGCGACTACTACTCCACCACGATAGGCACGTACGATCGGTGGGCGATTCGCTACGGCTACGCCGACGTGGGCGGGGATACGCCGGACGGCGAGCGTCCCGGACTGGCCCGGATCGCCGGCGAAGCGGCGGACCCGGACCACGTGTACGCCACCGATGAGGACGCCGGGTTTGCCGGGTTCGGCCTCGACCCCAACGTCACCCGCTACGATCAGACCGCCGATCCGCTCGGCTGGGCCAAGGACGAGGTGACGCTGATCAACCGCATGTTCGACTCGCTCGAGCTGCGGCTGATCGCCCCCGGCGAAGGGTACCCCCGTCTGCGCGCCGGCTTCGTCGACTTGTTGTTCCAGCGCTGGTACGCGACGCTCATCACGACGAAATACCTGGCCGGGATCTACACCGCCCGCGACCACCGCGGCGATCCCAACGGCCGGGCGCCCTTTACGGCCGTCCCGGCCTCAAAGCAGCGCGATGCATTGGCGTTCATCGCGAGCGCGGGGCTCGGTGAGCGGGCCTACCAGTTCCGCCCTGCGCTCCTCAACCACCTCGCCCCCTCGCGCTGGTGGCACTGGGGTCAGAATCCGTTTTCCGAAGGGCGCATCGACTTCCCGTTGCACGACTGGGCCCTGGGATTCCAGGCGACGCTGGTCGATCTATTGCTCGATCCCGGCGTACTGGCCCGCATCCGGGATAACGAGCTGCGCGCCGCGCCTGGAGAGGCGGTGGTGACGATCCCCGAGGTGTTCGGTACCCTCACCACCACGATCTGGGCCGAGGCCGGCGTCGGTGGAGGCCGGCCGCGCAACGCGGGCTCCATCCGGCGCGACCTGCAGCGTGTGTATCTCACGGAGCTCACGCGCATGGTCGTGAACCCGTTCCTGGGGACCCCGGATGACGCGCGCACCGTCGCCCGGGCGACGCTCACCGATCTCGGCGCCCGACTCACCCACGCGCTCGCGCTCGGCGGGCTCGACACGTATACCCGGGCGCATTACGCCGACTCGCGCCAGCGTATCACACAGGCGCTGAACGCGCAGGTGGTGATACCGGCGACGCAGGTGCGCTGAAGCAGGTGCGCAGGTTGGTGGAGGACCTCCACCAACCTGCAGCACCTCCTAGTGTCCGCCGCCCGCCGCGGTGCGGTTCTCGTACGTCGGCCGCTTGGGCGCCAGCGGCCCCGCCGCCTGTATCGCCTGCAACACCTCCTGGATCGCCCGCTCGAGCTGGGGATCGGTGCCTTTGGCCAGCTGGCCCTCGTCATCCGGCACCTCGATGTCGGGGTCGACGCCGTGCCCCTCGGCGAACCACCGCCCCTGCGGATCGTATTGGCGGAAAGTCGGGACCGTGACCCCGCCGTTGTCGATCAGCGTCGGCACGCCGCTGATACCGATGATGCCGCCCCAGGTCCGGGTGCCGATCAGCGGCCCCACCTTCGCCTCGCGGAAAAACGTCGGAAACGCGTCGCCACCCGACCCGCTCCAGCCGTTGATCAGCATGGCTTTCGGACCGACCAGCGCGTTGCGCGGCCACTGCCAGTCGGCGCCGTCGCGCACGGCGTAGTACGCCAGCGCCGGCCGGTTGAGCAGCTCGACGAACCGGTCGGGGATCTGGCCTCCGGAGTTCCACCGCTCGTCCACGACGAGGCCCGCCTTGTGCACCTGGGCCAGGTACTGCCGCAGCAGCTCCGTCTGTCCATCGATGCCGGTGCTCGGCACGTAGACGTATCCCACGCGCCCCTGCGTCGCTTCGTCCACGCGACGGCGGTTGGCCTCGATCCACGACAGGTAGCGCAGCCGGCTCTCGTCCTCGAGCGTCGTCACCAGGACGTCGCGCGCCCCATCCCGGATCGGCCGGCTGTTCACGGTGAGCCGCACCGTCCGGCCCGCGAGTCCTTGGAACGCCGCCCAGGGGTCCTGCGCCGTGTCGAGGGGCACGCCGTTCACCGCCAGCACGTAGTCGCCGGCCTTCACGTTCACGCCGGGAATGTTCAACGGTGAGCGAACCTCGCCATCCCACGGCGCGCCGTCGATGACGCGTTTGATGCGGTAGGCGCCGTTCTCCAGCGACCAGTCCACCCCCAGGAGGCCTACCCCCTGGCGCAGTCCCGTCTCGAGATCGCCCCCGCCCCGATAGGTGTGTGAAGCGTTGAGCTCGGAGATGAGGTCTCCGATGACGAAGTTGACGTCCCAGCGCGTCACGGCGCCGTCGAGCAGGCGTCCATACTGGGTCCGCATCGCGTTCCAATCGACCCCGTGCATGTTGGGGTCGTAGAAGTAGTCCCGCTCGAAGCGCCACACGTCGCTGAAGAGCTGACGCCATTCGGCCGCGGGATCGACGGTCATCACGAGCTCCGCCGTGCGCAACGGCGTCTCGAACTTCTGGTCCGCCTTGAGATCGATGATCGCCCAGCGCCGCCCCTGCCGCACCAGCACTTTCTGGCCGTTGGCGGAGACCAGTGCCCCATCGGCGTCGTCGATGATCGTCTGCTCCTTGCGGTCCTTGAGATCGTAGGCGATGAGCGGCGTCTTCTTGTCCGAGGAGCCGGTGCGGGGCGGCCGGCGGTAGATCACCTTGCCCGCCACGGCCTGGAGGTCGGTGTAGTTGCCCGCCGCTGCGGGCAGGGCCACGCTCCGGCCCTCGAAGCCGTCCTGGTCGATGGCGACGGGCGCCGGCGGTTTCGCGGCCGTGTCCCGCGGGGTCGGTTTGGCGGCCGCTCCAGCGGGGTGCGCGGCGCTGGAATCGGCCCCCGGCGCCGGCTCTTCGTCGTCCCGCGCGGCCAGCGGCGAGGGAACGTCGACGCGGAGCGGCACGGCCATGATGTTGGTTGAGTTGGGATAGATCCAGGTGTTGTCGACGTCGCTGTAGATCGGCTCGAACGTCCGGTCGGACGAGTAGTAGAGGTACTTCCCGTCCGGGTCGAACGCCGGCTGGTTGTCGTTGTAGAATCCGCTCGTGACCTGGCGCGCCGTGCCGGCCTTCGTGTCGAACAGGAAAATGGCGCGATGCGTGTTCTCGACGTCGCGCGCGTAGGCGAGCCAGCGGCTGTCCCCCGACCAGCTCGGCCGGAATCCTTCCAGGTCACCCTCGTAGAAGCCGAGGGCCTTGTCCACCCGGACCACTTTCTTCGCGTCGCGGTCGTAGATCCAGATCGTCATCGCCTGATCCACGAACGCCAGCTTGCGGCTGTCGGGAGACCAGAACGGCGTGTAGCGGAATCCCCGGCCCAGCGTGGTGACCTGCTCCTCGACGCCGCTGCCGTCGGCCGGCCGCAGCACCAGCTCGTACTCACCGGAGCGGTCGCTCCAGAAGGCGAGTGTCTTACCGTCGGGCGACCAGGCCGGGAACCGCTCCGCCACGCCCGAGGTCCGGGTCACGTCGAACACCGGCCCGTGCTCGGCCGGCACCGTGAATACGTCGCCGCGCGCCTCGAACGCCGCCCGCTTGCCGGACGGCGAGATCCACGCCGCGTGGATCATGTCGCCGACCGAATCGGCCTGCGGCTTGAGCGTCGCCTGATCGGTCACCACCTGGATCGCAACCTCGTGGGCGCGCTCGGTGGCGAGGTCGAGCAGCCACAGCTTCCCCGCTTGCTCGAACACCAGATCCGACGGCCCGATCGCCGGGAAATGGATGTCGTAGTCGGTGAAGCTCGTGACCTGGCGTACTGTGGCGGAATCGATCTGATACGCCCAGATGTTGGCACGGAGCGCGGCGCCGCGGTCCGACAGGAAATACAGCGTGTGGCCGTGCCACATCGGGTGGGCATCATTGGCATCGGTCGTGGATACCGGCTTCGCCTCGCCCGTGCGCAGATTGAACAGCCAGATACGGGAGGCCCAGCCGCCGCGGTAGCGCTTCCAGGTGCGGAATTCCTGGCTTTGCGGCATGTACGCCAGCCATTGTCCGTCGTCGGACACCGCTCCGAATTCCCCATAGGGCACCGGCAGCTTGGCGGGCAGCCCGCCTGTTTTCGACACGCGGTACAGCTGATTGAAGCGGTCCCGTCCGCTCTGCATCCCGGAGGCGATCAGGATCGACTGGCCGTCGGGGTACCAGTCGAGCATCCGGTCCGGCATCGGGTAGTGGGTCAGCCGGCGCGGCACGCCGCCGCCCGCGCTGACCGCGTAGATGTCCTGGTTCCCGTCGTAGTTCCCCGTGAAGGCGATCTCCTTCCCGTCGGGCGAGAAGCGGGGGAACGACTCCTCGCCGCGCGGCGACGAAAAGCGCACCGCCGTGCCTCCGGCCTTCGGGGCGACCCAGATGTCCCCCGCGTACACGAAGGCGATCTGGGTCGCCGAGACATCGGGTTGGCGCAACAATCGAGCGTCGATCTGGGCGGTAAGCGATACGGGGACGACGGACAGGGCGCCGGCAACGACCGGCGCGAACCACGGAGTACGCATCGGCGAACCTCGAGGGATATCTGGACTCGGGCGACGGCGGGACGGCGCTACGCTACCCGCCTCGGGCGGGGTGTCAAGCATCCGACACCTTGACTTCCCTAGGCCCTGTTCGGTACCTACCGGTATCATGATGCGCGTCTTGCGGGTCTGCCCCTGTAGTCCGGCTCTCACGATATGAGGGCGGCGACCGAGTGATCTGATCGCGCATCGCGTTTCCCGAGCATCAGCGGCCGCCGCCTCCAGTCTTCCCCGAGCGACGGCCGTTCCGTTTTTCAAGCCAGGAGGAGCACATGCCACCGACCGCAGCGCCCGTTACCGACATCGCCACACGCGGCTACGCGCACCCCGAGGTCCTGGTGTCCACGCAATGGGTGGCCGACCACCTGCAGGATCCCGGCGTCCGGCTACTCGAGTCGAATGAAGACGTGCTGCTCTATGAAACCGGGCACATCCCGGGGGCCGCCAAGATCGATTGGATCGCCGACCTCAACGATCCGCTGCTCCGCGACTACATCGACCGCACGCGCTTCGAGAAGCTGCTGCGCGCCAAGGGGATCAACCGCGACACGACCGTCGTGTTCTACGGCGACAAGAACAACTGGTGGGCGACCTACGCCTTCTGGGTGTTCCGGCTGTTCGGCGTGGATAACCTGCGCATCATGGACGGCGGACGGCTGCGCTGGGCCGAAGAAGGCCGACCGCTGGAGACGGCGACGCCGGGACATCCGGAAGGGAACATCACCGTCCGCGAGCGCGACGATGCGCGCATCCGCGCCTTCAAGGAGCAGGTGCTGACGCACGTGCAGCGCCACAAGCCGCTGGTGGACGTCCGCAGTCCCGAGGAATACCGTGGGGAGCGGCTGCACATGCCGGAGTACCCGAACGAGGGTGCGCTGCGCGGCGGGCACATCCCGGGCGCGCGGAGCATCCCCTGGGGGCGGGCGGTCAATCCGGACACGCACACCTTCCGCTCCGCCGACGAGCTGCGCACGCTGTATCAGCACGAGAACGGCCTCCCCACCGACGAGGACGTGATCGCCTACTGCCGCATCGGGGAGCGGTCCTCGCACACCTGGTTCGCCCTGACCTACCTGCTCGGCTTCGAGCGGGTGAAGAATTACGACGGGAGCTGGACCGAGTGGGGCAACCAGGTGCGTGCGCCGATCGAGAAGCCGTGATGGAGATGGACCGCGAAACGCGCATCGCGTGGCTGGTGGATCACGCGCGCCGGCCGCGCCATGCGGGCCGTCTCGATGGGGCCGACGTGTCCGTGCCCGGGGGCAACCCCGGGTGCGGCGACCTCGTGACGCTCCATCTCAAGGCCGATCCCGCGGCAGATCGGGTGGCGGCGGTGAGCTTCGAGGGAACGGGGTGCATTCTCAGCCAGGCCGCCGCGTCGATCCTCACCGAGCGCGTGAACAAACAGCAGCCGACCTTCGGTGAGGTGCAGGACTTGTCCTACGAGACGATGATGGACCTCGTGGGACGGGACGTCGCCGATTCACGCCCCCGCTGCGCGACGCTGGCGTTGGGCACCCTCAAGGCGGCGGTGAAGGCCGCGGAGATGAACCGCAAG
>JBGPIW010000042.1:0-11074 GCA_041485045.1 Gemmatimonadota bacterium
CGGATGGAGGACTTTCGCGTCCTCGCCGACCTCCCCGCGGCGACGCTGCAGGACATCTGGGTGCTCAACGGTATCGACGGCACCACCTATTACGGGACCGACGCCGTGGCCGGCGTCGTCCTGGTGCGCACGAAAAAAGGCGCCGCCAGCTAGCTGATGATGGGACGCAAGGCGACGGGGGAGGAGCCACCGCGGCCCCTCCCCCGTTTGACTACACCCGCACTTCCCGACGATTACGGATTACGGTCGATGCACGACGTGAAGCTCGGGTTGTTGAGCTCGTCGATCGGCACCGGGAAATTGACGTCCGTCCCATAGGTCGGGTATGGCGGCTTGAAATACGCACCCGTGGGGAAAACGGATTCGGTTGCCCGACCGTACTGCCGGATGAGCCGACGCATATCGCTCAGCCGATGAGCGGTGAGCCACAGCCACCGCGCCCGCTCCGCGAAGAGCAGGTTGACCGCCCCACCGGCGGCGGTGATGTCGGCCGTCGTGAGTGCGGCCATGGGAGCGACCGCCGCCACACCGACCCGGTTGCTGTTGAAATAGGCCGGCGGGGCAGCCCGAATGGCGTTGAGCGCTGTCAGGAACCCACCCCCCGCGAGCGTATCACCCGTCTGTACGGCAGCCTCGGCGGTGATCAGAAACGCCTCAGCCCCGGTGGCCACCGTCACCGTAGCACTGCGATCGCCATACCGCAGGTTGTCGAATTGTGGAGTGCTCCCGTCGAATCCGACGTCGGTGCTCGGCGTGCGGACGAACGGCGTCCGCGGATCGGCCACAAACCGATAGGGGAAGCCGTTGATCCCTTCCCGATCGGCCACCGAGTAGCGCTCGTTGGTGACGTTGGCTTGGAATATCCCGTTGTTCTGCCGCGCCGTGTTCTCGTCATGTGCGACGGTGTAGGCGAACGACAGCGCAACCGGAGCCACGGTCGTAGCGGCCGCAGCAAACTGCCCGAGATCGCTCTGCGCACGTGCCTTGCCGACCAGCGCCAGGTTCACGATGGACGCAGTGGCCGTCGAGGCCAACGCCAAGTTGAACCGGGCAATGGCCGTGTCGAGCAGCTCGGTCGTCGTGAGCGGGCTTCCGTACGTCAGAGTACCGTCGGGATTCGCCTGACTCACCGGAACGCCCGAACAGTAGTTCTCAGCGAAAAACACGTACGAGAGTCCAGCGAGGCCGAGCATTTCGGCGTAGCCCGGATCGGTCGTCGGGTCGGCCAACAAGCTCGCATAGCTGGCGGCGGCCCTTTCGACCGCCCGACGTCCGCGGTGGAGGTTGCGGAACACGGTCTGCATCGAGGCATTATCGGTCGTGTTCCGTCGTGCATCCGTCGCGATCCGATCGGGGAACGTCTCGGAGTTCACCCATTCGTCACCGAGCATCCCGCCGATCATGATCACGCCCTCTACCCCGCCGGAACCTTGCGCCCCGGAGCCGGAGTACGCGAGGTCGAAGTCGCCGATGGCGCCCGCCCGGATGGTGGGCAGCACCGACGGATCGTTCAGATTCCCCGGCGTGACGATGTCGGGGTCGTTGATTTTCAACAGGTCGCCACATCCGCTCAACGGCAGCAGCAACGCCACCGTGAGCACTATGAGGCCGCTCAGCAGGAAACGCGTAGGCCTGCCGCGCCCGCTGGCCGCCTGGGTCGTGAGAGTAGTCATGGTCGTCTCTCCGGGCTCAGAAGGTCACGTTGACGCGGACGATGAAATAGCGCACCGGCGGCTGCGTCAGGAAGTCGGCGGTGTTGAAATTCGACTGGCCGGCGTCGTTCAATTCGGGATCGACGCCCGAGTAGTTGGTCCAGGTCGCGAGGTTGCGGCCTGTCAGCGTGAAACTGAGGGAATTCGCGCCGATCCGGGACGCCCACTGGGCCGGGGGCGTGTAGGTCAACGACACCTCGCGCAGCTTCACGAATCCCGCATCCTCGAAGTAGCCGGTCTCGAGGCCGTAGAACAAGGCCGCCACGGCCCGCGCCTGATCGGAGAGCGAGGCCGTGGGATCATTCACCGCGCGGCAGTTCGCGAACGACCCGCAGCGGAATTGCTCGGTGCTGTTGTCCAGCGTGTTGCCGAACCGTCCGTCCAGCAGGCCGTACAGCCGGAAGTGATGCAGGAGGTTCACTTCGGTCGACACCGTGCCGCCCTGCGTCGGCAGCGGCGAGCCCAGGAATACGGGGCTGGGACCGACGGTGAGCTCACCCGACCCCGGGTTGCCGTCGATCAGGCCGTCCCCGTTGACGTCGTTGAACGTGTAGGGCCGGCCCCAATAGCCGCCCAGCGGATAGCCTTCTGCCTGCCGCTGCGACGCGCCCCCGAGACCGAAAATGATGGGCGCAATCCCCGGGCCCAGCTCGATCAGCCGGTTCCGGTTGCCCCAGGCGCTCGCCGTGACGCTCCACGACAGGTTCGGGCGGTTCAGCACCTGAGCGGTCAGCAGCAGCTCCACGCCCTTGTTGCTCACCTCGCCAAGATTCTGGAACCGCGTGGTCGGTCCGCCCAGCGACGGCGCGAGTGTCCGCGCGATCAGGGCATCCCGTGAATTCTTGTTGTAGAACGTGAACTCGAAGTGCAGGCGGGAGGACAGCAGATCCGCGTCCAGGCCCGTCTCGAACTCCGTGGTGTGCTCCGGCTTCAGCGTCGGGTCGCCGAGCCCACCGACGGTGATGGCCGGCGCGTCGGTGCCGTTCGTCTTGACCGCGACCGGTGAGAAGAAATTCAGTGCGTCATTCGGTCCCGGCTGGCGCCCCGACCGCCCATACGCCGCGCGGAGCCGCAGCGAATTCAGGAACGATACCTGCGGGAAGAACGGCTCCTCGCTGACCACCCACGATGCCGAGAACTTCGGGTAGGTGATGAAGTCGAAGTTCGTCCCGAACGCGGAGTTGTCGTCGCCGCGCACCGCCGCGGTCAGGAACAGGCGGTCATGGATCCCCACCTGCTCTTCGACGTACCCCCCGACCGTGACGAACTCGTCGATGCTTTCGCCCACCGTCGGCACCACGACGCCGTTGAGGGTCCCCGTGCCGCCCACCAGTTTCCGGCCGGATGCGGTCGTCTGGGCGAACAGGTTCTTGAAGTACTGCAGACCGGCCGTCGTGTTGGCCGTGATGTTGTCCGCCAGCCGGTACGCAGCGGTTCCGGTGAAATTCGCCGTGTAGTTGAAAATCTGGGTCCGGTTCGAATTCCGACTGCCATCGAACGTGGTCTGGTTGAACGGGACCTTTCCCGGCGGCGTCGTCTGCTCGTCGAACCGGTTGGTGACGTCCGTCCCGGCAACGGCCCGCAGCGTCAGGAAACTCCACGGCTTGAAGTTCGCCGTGAGGCTGCCGGTGTAGCGCTCCACCCGTTGCCCCACGAAGATGTTGTCGGACTGGGACGGCCGCAGGAAGCCGTAGCCCTGGTTGACCGTATCGGCGCGACCCAGCAGGCCGCTCGACACGATGCCCAGGGCGTTGTTGTCGTTCTGCGGCAGCTGCAGCTGGCTCGTCGTGTACCCCGTGGACGCCTGGATGTCGAACAGGCGGCTGATCTGGTTCGTCACGTTCGCCCGCAGGTTGACCTTCCGCAGACCGTTCGTCGTGTACACGCCATTCTCCCGCTCAAAATCACCGGAGAGGAAGAACGTGGTCTGCTCGCCGCCCCCGGACGCGCTCATGCCGTACTGCTGGCGCACGCCCTGCCGGAACGGTGAGTTCACCTCGAGCGGATTGAACTGGTTGACCGTGGCGATCGTGCACGACCCCGCCGCCATATCGAACGTCAAGCACGAACCACCCGTGCCGTCGACGGCCTCGTAGTTCGCCGGCCACTGGGTGATGTCGCTCAGCGTCCCGCCTTCCGCGTAGGCCGTCCACCGGGTCGGCCCGGGACGGCCGCGCTTGGTGCGGATCTGGATCACGCCGTTCGCCGCGTCGGTGCCGTACAGCGCCGCCGCGGACGGCCCCTTCACGATCTCGATCGACTCGATCTCGTCCGGGTTGATGTCGTTGAGCCGGGACGGCAGCTGGCCGCCCACGCCGATCGAGTTGGAGTTCGCTCCGCTCTCCACACGGATGCCGTCCACCACGATGATCGGCTCATTGGACAAAGACAGGCTCGAGGATCCGCGAATCCGGACCCGAGCGCCCGTGCCCGTGGTCCCGCCGGAGGGCAGCACTTCCACGTTCGGCACCCGCGCGTTCAGCAGGTCCGACAGGTTCGTGGGCGCCGCCTCTTCGTTCGTCTTGGTCGCATCGATACGCGAAACGACGTTCCCCAGCTCCCGGGCCCGCTGTTCGGCGCCCGATGCCGTCACGACCACGGCCTCGAGGCCGATGGGGTTCGCGGTCAGCGCGAAATCCACGGTCGCGTTCTGTCCGGCGACGACCGTAATCGTCTGCACGCCGATCGCGTACCCGATGAACCGGGCGCGAATCTCGACGGAGCCGGCCGGGACGTTCTCGATCCGAAAGCGCCCTTCCCGGTCCGTCAGCCCACCGCGCGTGGTGGGCGAAAGCGTCACCTGCACACTGGCCAGCGGCTGGCCGGTTGACTTGTCGGTGACCCGACCGTCAACCGTCCCCGTGGCCTGTTGGGCCTGTCCCGTTCGCGCGAGCACCAGCAGTGCCGCCGCGAGCAGGGCGCCCAACCGGGTATTCCGCATTGTAAATCGCATGATCGCACTCCTCGATCGTTCGATGTTTGCGTTGTCTGTCCAACCGGACACCGGATGCGGAATCGGGAGGTCGCACGTTATGACTCAGACGCACGCCTCCCGGCGATATCTGCATCCTGTGGGATTGAGAGCCGAACTCCGACGCACGTTACGAAACCCCATGCCGTCCTCCTTTCGGCGGGTGGAGCCAACAACACCGGTGCCCCCCTGATCACCCTCAGGGGCAGACACGCTCGGTGTCCTGCGACCGTCTCTTGTCCTTCATCAAGTTTCGCGGCCCGGCACTCAACGGCTTGAGTGAACACCTGGGCGCGCGACGGCATTCGGGTACTCGTGAGCTGTCACCGCCGGCTCCGCGCCGGCGATCTTCCGACCCTAATTCTGGCACTGAAATGCCGGGGACCACAAGACTCGCCGCAGAGGCTCTTACTGCTCACCTGGGCCAAAGCTAGATTCCGGCCGCGTGATACATACCCGGCCGCCGCAGACTCGATGACCGTTCGGCGCAGCCTCGTCGTCGTCCTTATTCTCACAGCCTGTCGGCATCCCGTCGACACCGCCTGGCACCAGGAGGCCGGGTACCGCTGGCGGGCGCTGGACGTTCCGCGGAAGGGGTCTCCCGGCTTCACGTTGCTCCCTCCCGGACGCACCGGCGTCCCTTTTCAGAACACCGTGAGCGAGTCGTTGCTGGTCCGGAACCGCATCCTGGCCCAGGGAGCCGGCGTCTGCCTCGGAGACGTGGATGGCGATGGACTGGCCGACATCTACCTCGCCCGCACGGAGGGGCCGAACGCGCTCTATCGCAACCGCGGCGGGTGGCGCTTCGAGGACATCACCGCGCGCGCGAGCGTCGCGGCGCCCGACCGCTATTCGACGGGCTGCGTGCTCGCGGACATCGATGGCGACGGCGACCTCGACTTGGTCCTGGCCGCCCTGGGAGGGCCGAATGCCCTGTTTCTGAACGACGGCGCGGGGCACTTCACCGAGCAGGGCGCCGACGCCGGTCTCACCTCGTCGGCCGGCAGCACGACGATCGCCGTGGCCGATGTGGATGGCGACGGTGACCTCGACCTGTACGTCGCCAACTACAAGAGCTACACCACGCTCGACCGGATGTCGCCGCATGAGCGAGCGTTTGACCAGGTCGTGCAGCAGCTCGGGCCTCGGTCGTTCGAGGTGCGGGCGCGGTACCGCGCCGATTACACGCTGGTCGAGCGTGAGGACCTCGGCGGAACCAGCCTGGTGCAGCGTGCCGACCCCGATTTCTTCTATCGGAACGACGGCGCCGGGGGATTCGTCCGGGAGCCGATCGCCGGTAACCCCCGGTTCCTGGACGAGCACGGCCACCCACTCACCACGGAGCCGGAGTATTTCAGCCTCGCAGCCATGTTCGCGGATCTCAACGGCGACGGCGCACCCGACCTGTACGTGGCCAACGACTTCGAGGATCCCGACCAGTTCTGGCTCAACGACGGCCGGGGAAATTTCCGCCTGGTACCATGGCACGCCGTGCGCTCCACCAGCAATTCCGGGATGGCGGTGGACGTGGCGGACGTAGACCGGGACGGCCACGCGGACCTCTTTGAAGTGGACATGCTGAGCCAGGACACGCGCCGGCTCAAGACACAGATCCCGACGCACACCGCGCTGCCCAAGATGCCCGGACCGGGAGACGGGCGCCCCCAGATGCAGCGCAACACCCTGCAATTGAACCGGGGGGATGGCACCTTTGCGGAGGTCGCGCGATTCGCCGGCGTGGGGGCCTCGGGGTGGTCGTGGTCCACGCTGTTTCTCGATGTGGACCTCGATGGGTGGGAGGACATCCTCATCGGGACCGGCCACCTCTGGGACGTGATGGACGGCGACACCCAATACCGCCTGCGCAACCGGCTCAACGAAATCGACTGGCGCCGCATGCTGTTCGAGTTTCCGGCCCTGCCGCTGCCGAACGTAGCGTTCCGCAACCGCGGCAACCTGACGTTCGAAGACGCGAGCCGCGCCTGGCGGTTCGACTTGGGGAACGACGTCTCCAACGCGATGGCGCTGGCGGATCTCGATGGCGACGGCGACCTGGATGTGGTGATCAACCGCCTCGGCAAGCCGGCGGCCGTCCTCCGCAACGACGCTCCGGCGCCGCGCATCGCGATCCGGCTCCGCGGCGCGGCGCCGAACACCGCCGGCACTGGCAGCCGGGTGCAGGTGCGGAGCGGAGCGGTCCCGCAGCAGCAGCGCGAAGTCATCGCCGGCGGCCATTATCTCGCGGGCTCGGACGCCGAGCTCACGTTCGCCACGGGACAGGCGCAGCAAGTCACGCTCGAGGTCGACTGGCGCGACGGCCGCCGGTCAGTCATCGAAGGCGCGATCCCCAACCGGCTCTACGAGATCGACCAAGCTGCCGCGCAGCCGTCCTCTCCCCCGGTCGAGGGCTCCCCCTCTCCTGAAGGGAGAGGGGGTCAGGGGGTGAGGACGCTCTTTCAGGACGTCTCCGAGCAGCTCGGCGGCCACCGCCACGTAGAGCCCTACTTCGACGACTACGCCCGTCAGTTGCTGCTGCCGAACGCCTTCAGCCAGCTCGGGCCCGGCGTCGCCTGGGACGACGTCGATGGGGACGGACGCGAGGATCTCCTGGTCGGCGCCGGCCGCACCGGCTCGCTCGCCTGGTTCCGGAACGAAGGCTCCCGGCTGCGGCCCGTGCACACCCCCGCACGAATGCCCCCGGCGTCCGGGGACCTCACTACGGTCCTGGGCTGGACCGACGATCGAGGAAAGCCCGCGGTCCTCGCCGGAGTCTCGAGCTATGAGATGGGCACGACCAACCAGGCGCTCGCTGCGCCCAGCGTGGTCGTCTATTCCCCGGCTACCGGAGCGATGTCGGCGCTGGTCCCTGGTGATAGTGCCAGCATCGGTCCGCTGGCCCTCGGGGACTATGACGCGGACGGTGACCTCGATCTGTTCGTCGGCGGCAGAGTCCTTCCAGGCAGTTATCCGCTTTCCCCTTCCTCACGGCTGTACCGCCGCCAGGGAGGGCGCCTGGTACCCGATGCGGCGAACAACCAGCTGCTCGCCGGCATGGGAATGGTCTCCGCGGCCCTGTTCGCCGACGTCGACGGCAACGGCTGGCCCGACCTGGTCGTGGCCATCGAGTGGGGAGCTATCCGCCTCTTCCTGAACGACGGCGGCCGCTTCCGGTCCGTCCCGGCGCCGGGGTTGTCGGACCTGTACAGCCGCTGGAATGGACTCGCGACCGGGGACCTGGATGGCGATGGGCGGCTCGACATCATCGCCACCAGCTGGGGTCGGAACACCGACTACCATGCGAGCCAGGACCGTCCGCTGTTCCTGTATTCGGGGTTCTTCACCGAACGGGGCCGTCCCGGCGTATTGCTGGCGCAGGAAGACCCTCGCACCGGCGGCGTCGCGCCGCTCACGAGCTTCGCGCGGCTCCAGATGGCGCTCCCGAGCGTGGCGCTGCGGCTCCGGACCTTCACGGCCTATGCCGATGCCACCGTCGATCAAGTCCTCGGCCCACTCGCGTCAGGGGCCATCCGTCTCGGCTCCACAACCATGGATCACATGGTGTTCCTCAATCGGGGAGAGCGGTTCGAGGCGCAACCGCTGCCGCTCGAGGCGCAACTGGCGCCCGCCTTCTACGCCGGCGTCGCGGATTTCAACGGCGACGGGAAGGAGGACCTCTTCCTGAGCCAGAACTTCTTCGCCACTGAGGTCGCCACACCGCGCTACGATGCGGGGCGGAGCCTGCTGCTGCTCGGTGACGGAGCGGGAGGGCTCGCGTCCGTGCCGGGGCAACGCTCCGGCCTGCTGGTGTACGGCGAGCAGCGTGGGGCGGCGTACGCGGACTTCGACGGCGACGGACGACTGGACCTCGCCGTCAGCCAGAACGGCGCGCCGACCCGTCTGTTCCACAACACCGGCGCCGTGCCCGGCCTGCGCGTTCGGCTCATCGGGCCACCAGGGAACCCCACCGCCATCGGTGCCCGGATGCGCCTGCGCTACGGGGCAGGAGAAAAGGAAGGACCGATTCGGGAGATTCAAGCCGGATCGGGCTACTGGTCGCAAAACGGCGCCGTCCAGGTCCTGGGGCGCGCCGGTGTGCCCGCGGCGCTGTGGATCCGGTGGCCCGGCGGGCGCGAGCAGGTAGTTCCGTTGACTCCGGGCCAGGCCGAGGTGTCAGTGAGTCAAAATTTCACTCCTGCTCCCAGCCGGAGCGTGCGCGGCGGCACCCGGGCTCGCACGCGGCCGTAATCGTCCCCGAAGAACCCTGCCGGGGAGTTCACCTCGATCTGAATTGCGGTGACGCTGCGGTCGCCCAGCACGTTGAACCCGTCGAGCGCCAGCACGAGCTCGACCCGCCCGCGCGGAAAGCTTCGCTCCAGGTGCAGGTCCAGCGATGCGCGCGTCTGGTAGCGGTAACTGCCGCGCGGCTGGACGAAGAGACGGTGGCCGGTGATGCCCCGCAACAGGAAGGGAGTGAACGGGACCGTGTCGGCGAGCATGGGGTTGAAGGGGTCAATCAAGGAGAGCGCGTACTGGGACAGCAGGCCCGAGATCGGCAGCGTCGGCGTAACTCGATCGCCCGTCAGGAAGGAGAAGAACGCCCCGCCCCGGAGACCCGCCGGCAACAGTCCCCCGACATACACCTTCCCCTCGAAAGTGCTCTGGTTGTTGAGGGCGCCGTAAAAGTTGTAGTGCTCGTTCAACCGCACCCAAGGGCCGGGGCCACCGTTGGTGTAGTCGTCCGGCCCCGTGACGACGTTGAAATTCCCCGTGAGCGCCGACAGCGTGGCCGACGCCCCGGCCCACCAGGTGCGGTAGCGGGCGTCCAGCCGCAGCTGGAGCTGGTCGAAGCGGCGGGTCGCCTCCGGCACCGTCGTGAGGACGTAGTCGGGATTGTACTGCAGCGCGGCCAGCTGGGCGGGGGTCAACCCCGGCGGGATACAGATTTCATTCCGACAAGTGATGGCGCCTTGCCTCATAAGCTCCAGAACCCGGAGGATGTCCTCGTTGGAGATGGCCAGCCGTTCCAGCACCAGCGGCTTGTCCCCGAAGTACTCCTGCCGGCCCAGGTTATCGCGAATCAGGACGTGCTCGATCACCGTGTAGTTCGACGCGATGTTCCGGTCCATCAGGGCAACCATGTCATGGTTGCGCCGGTGCACGTACACCACCCCCACCTTCCAGCGGCTTCCGAACGATCGCTCCAGCGAGAGCATCGTCTGATCCACGTACGGCTGCCGATAGTGCTCCACCCGGCCGGCTTGGTCCAGCCGGACTTCCTCATCGAAGCGGTACAGTCCCAACGCCGCGAGCGAGTCGCGCTCGGCTTCCGTAAAAACCGCCCTGGGGTCCGCGAGGGCCGGTCCCAGGTAGGACCAGATCTCTTCGTTGTTGAATGCTCCTGCACCCTCCACCCGCTCGAAGAGCGCTCCGAACAGCGACTGGTGGTAGCGGCCCCAGTGGGCCTTGGCGACGAGCCCGCCGCGCCCATCCAGGTCGGCCACCAACCCGATTCGCGGGTCCAGCGCTTGATCCCGCACCGCGGTGAATCGCGCTCCCCCCGCACCCGGCGGAGTGATTCCTCCGGACCACCACCCCAGGCGGAGCCCCGGGTTGAACCGGAGCGTGGGGGAAACTTGGATGTAGTCCTGTACGAACACCGCGCCATTGCGAACGTCGGAATCGAGCCGCACCTCACCACCCCAGGCGCTGGGAATGCCGTTGAAGCTCCAGGTCTGCGGGTTGCCGGGATCGAACCCGAGCACGCGCAGCGGTCGCCAGGTCATGCCCGCGTTCCGCACCTGCTCGAATCTCCACGACCCGAGGATGTATTCGCCGCCCAGCTTCGCCTCGTGCTCCAGTCCGGCGAGACGGCCGCGGAGGGTCCAGATGGCAGTGAGCCCCAGGCTGGCCGGCTCGGCTCGGGTCCGAAACGGCGTGTTCTGGTACCGCGGCGGGTCGACCCTGGTCAGCAGCTCGATCCCCGGGACGCCGGCACCTGCGTAGGGGTCGCGGCGCTCCCGGGAGACATACCCCCCCAGACGCACCTCGAGCGCGACACGCGGTGACCAGCTGCGCTGCCACGTCAGGTTGCCGTTCAGGCTCCAGTGCCGCAGCTGCTCACTCGCCTCGGCGGTCTCGAATCCGGTCCGTCCGAACCGCTCGCCGTCCTGTTGGCGGCCCATGAGGCTGGCTTGGAACAGGTCGCGCCCGCCGGGCTTCCAGCTCAGCTTGGCCAGCCAGCGGCCGTCCCACGAGTAGGGCGGCCCCAATACAAAGCTGGTGCCCGTCCCGGAGAGCTGGTCCAACACCAACTCCTCCTGCCGCAGCACCTGCCCGAACAGCGCGAAGTGGAGCCGATCGCGCACCAGCGGCCCGCGCACCTGCCCATCCA
>JBGPIW010000043.1:0-10910 GCA_041485045.1 Gemmatimonadota bacterium
CCCATGACCGCCGCGGCGCAGCGCCCGTCCGGCCCCCGCGTCGCTGTCTATCCCGGGTCGTTCGACCCGTTGACGCGCGGGCACGAAGACCTGATCCGCCGCTCGCTGGCCTTCGTGGACCGGGTCGTCGTGGGGGTGGCCGTGAACGTGGCGAAGCAGCCGCTCTTCACCCTGGAGGAGCGGGTGGCCTTGCTGCGGGACACGGTACGGCTCCCCGGAGTGGAGGTCCAATCCTTCGACGGGCTGCTCGTGGAGTTCGCGCGGCGCGTCGGTGCGTCGGTGATCGTGCGCGGCTTGCGGGCGGTGAGTGACTTCGAGTACGAGTTTCAGATGGCGCTCATGAACCGCACCCTCGATCCCAAGCTCGAGACCGTGTTTCTGGTGCCCGCGTTCGATCTCACCTACCTGAGCTCCAGTCTGGTGCGCGAAGTCGCCCGCTTCGGGGGCGACGTGTCCCAGCTGGTCCACCCGGCCGTCCAGCAGGCGCTGCGGAACAAGTTCGGCCGGTGACGTTCCGCGATCGCGTCCGCGAACGGGCGCGGCGCGCCGACCGGCGGCTGGTGCTCCCCGAGGGCCACGACCCGCGCGTCCGTGAGGCTGGAGCCCGCATCGCGGCGCTGGGACTGGCCCGCGTCCGCGTGCTCGGCGTCGGGACCTCCGAGCCCCCGCCCTCCGGGCTGGCGCAGCTCCTCGTAGAACGGCGGCCGGACCGCTTTGCCACGCTCGCCCACGCGACCGAGGCCCTCGCCGAGCCCATCCTGCTGGGTGCGTGCATGGTCGGTGCGGGGCTGGCGGACGCGATGGTGGCCGGCGCGGCGGCCCCGACCGGGGACGTGATCCGGGCCGCGCTCCTCGCCGTGGGGCCGGCGCCCGGCATCACCCTCGTGAGCAGCGCGTTCTACATGGTGCAGGCCCACACCGTGCTGACCTTCACGGACGGGGCGGTCGTGCCGGATCCCTCGGCGGAGCAGCTGGCCGAGATCGCGCTCGCGGCGGCACGCGATCGCACGCGCATCGTCGGCGACGAGCCGCGCGTCGCCTTCCTTTCGTACAGCACGAAGGGCAGCGCGGCTGGCCCCAAAGTCGACAAAGTCCGGCGGGCCGTGGCCCGGTTCCGCGAGCTGTCGCCCGCCGTGGCGTGCGACGGGGAGCTCCAGGGTGACGCGGCCCTGGTGGCCGACGTGGCGCAGCGCAAGGCACCCGGCTCCCCCATCGCGGGACGGGCGAACGTGCTCGTCTTTCCCGATCTTGACAGCGGCAACATCGCCTACAAACTGGTGCAGCGGCTGGGCGGGTGGGACGCGCTCGGTCCGGTGCTCCAAGGCATGGCTCGGCCGATTGCGGACCTGTCGCGCGGGGCCAGCGTGGAGGATATTGTGGACACGGCGGCGCTCACGATTCTCCAGGCGGAGGCATGAGATGGGGTTCACCCTGAATAAAGATCCGCGCGGTGTGGTGATCGTGGGGGTCGACGGTCAGCTGATCGTCGGCAACCGCCAGGAGCTCAAACAGAAGGTCCTCGACGCGTTGGAAGGGGGGACGCGTCGCTTCGTCATCGACTTCACGAAGACGGGCTATATCGACTCGTCCGGTTTGGGTGTCCTCGTGTCCCTGTCGAAGAAAGTCCGCGAGCAGGGCGGCGAGCTGCGCCTCGCCGGACTCAACGAGGACCTCCAGACCCTGTTCGAGCTCACCAAGCTGGACACGCTGTTCGCCATCGCCAAAACGTCGGCGGAGGCGCTCGCGGCCTTCTAAGGCTCTCGTGACCGCTCAGCTGCAGATCGTCGTCCACCGCCCCGCGGGCGTGGAGGGGGTGGGAGAGGGTAGGGAGTTCGCCGTGTCGCTGTCGGTGCCCAGCGACCTGGGGCTGGTGGGTGACGCGGTCGAGCTTGCGACCCGCTACTGCGACACGGGCGTGCTGTCGCCGCGCCGGCTGCGCTTCAATCTGCGCACCGCGCTGGCCGAGGTGCTGGCCAATGCGATCGTCTACGGCAACCGACACGACCCCACGAAGCTCGTGCGGGTGGAGATCAACTGCGGGCCCGAGGCGGTGCGGATCGACGTCGCCGACGACGGCATTGGATTCGACCCCTCTAGCATTCCGGATCCCACCACGGCGGTGAACGTGGAGCGGGACAATGGGCGCGGCCTGTTCGTGCTGCGCCATCTCGTCGATCAGGTCGAATTCAACGAACGGGGGAATCGCGTGTGTCTCGTCCTGCGGGCGGGCTGACCAAGCTGGAGCGGCTCGTGCCGGCGCTCGAGCAGTTGGCAGGGGTCGCCCTCCGGGTGTGGCGGACGGACGCGGCAGCGACGCGCCTCCTCGCCGGTGCGCCGGCCGCCTGGAGCCCGGCACTGGCGGGCGTCGGGACGAACGGCGCGGGGCAGCGCCTCGACACGCCGGACGGGCCCGCCTGGTTCGAGCCGGTGCGGGGCGGTCCCGGGTTGTGGCTCGAGGTCCGCGATCAGGGCCCAGGCACGGCTCGGCCGGAAGCGCGGGAGCTGGTGGCGGAGGCGGTGGGCTGTCTCGCCGAGGCCGAACGCGAAGCGGCCCAGGTCGCGGCCGAGTTGTCCGACCGCTATGAAGAGATCGATCTCGTCTACACGATCAGCGAGATCCTGGGGCACACGATCCGGCTCGACGAAGCCGCGCGGCGCATCCTGCAGGAAGTGGCGACCGTGGTCGGCGCGCGGCGGGCGAGCCTCTTCGTCCTCGATCCGGAGCGGCAGGTGCTGCGCCTCGTGGCCGCGAAAGGCATGGTCACCACCGAGGTGGATCCGATTGAGTTGGACGATTCCATCTCGGTGACCGCGCGGGCATTCCGCGAGATGCGCATCCAGAGCAACGATCCGCAGGACCCCGAGCCTGCGGCAGCCCGCGGCGAAGCGGCCCGGAGCTACCGCGGCCGCGCCTTCCTGGCGGTCCCGGTGATGTACGGGGCGCCGGGCGACCAGGCGCGCCCCATCGGCGTGATCAACCTGACCGATCGCCACGGTCCGGACGCGTTCTCCGCGGGGGACCGCAAGCTCGTGGCGGCGATCGCCAATCAGGTCGGCGCCGCCATCGAGAACGCCCGGCTCGTCGCGCGCGACCTCGGGCAACAGCGGGTGCGCCGCGAGCTGGAGCTCGCGCACGATCTGCAGCTCAAACTCCTCCCGTCGCCATCGGTGCTGGGGGCGAAGGCCGACCTCGCGGCACGCTGCCGGCCCGCGGAGTCGGTGGGTGGCGACTTCTACAACCTGCTGCGCCTCCATGGCGATCGGGTCGGTATCATGATCGGCGACGTGTCGAGTCATGGCTTCGGGGCAGCGCTCATCATGGCGCTCGCCATGGCCGCTTCGGGCATCCACGCGGAGTCCGCGGCCTCGCCATCCCAAGTGCTGGGGGACCTCGAGAAGTCGCTCGCCGACGAGCTGGGGCGCACCGAGATGTACCTGTCCCTCTTTTATGCCGTGGTGGACCCGGTGGAAGGCCTCTGCTCGTACGCGAACGCCGGTCACCCGCACGCGTTCCTCATGCGCGGCGCCACGGGCGAAGTTCGGCGGCTCGAAGCGACCCGTCCCCCCCTCGGCCTCGGCCCGGCTACGGCAGCCGCCGATCGCCAGGAGCCGTGGCAGCGGCGCGAAGACCTCCTCTGCCTCTTCACTGACGGCATCGTGGATGCCGCCGCGGAGTCGGGGCAGCGGTTCGGCGAGGACCGGCTCCTCGCTCACGTGCGCGCCCTGCGCACTCGGGGGACGCAGGAGATCCTCGAAGTCATCTTCGCCGACCTCGCCGCCTTCACGGGCGGTGCCCCTTCCAGCGACGATCGGACCCTGCTCATCGCGAAGGTCTGACGGCGTGTCGCTCCCACGCGCCCGGAAGGCGCTCGGGCAACACTTCCTCACCGATCAACACATCCTCGCCCGCATCGCGGCGGCGCTCGATCTCGCGGCGGCCGACGTGGTCATTGAGGTCGGCTCCGGCACGGGCACGCTCACCCGGGTTCTGGCCGCCGCCGCAGGGAAGGTCGTGGCGATCGAGAAGGACGAGCGGCTCGCGGAGCAGTGCAGAATGCAGAATGCCGAAAGCAGAATTTCCAATGTGGAGATTGTGGTGGCGGACGCGCTCAAACTGGATTGGCAGTCCGCAATTCTGCATTCGGCATTCCCCCTTCAGCATTGCAAGATCGCCGGCAACATCCCCTACAACATCACGACACCGCTGCTGGAGCGCGTGGTGGCGCTGCACCCGGAACGCATCGTGTTCCTGGTGCAGGCGGAAGTCGCCGACCGGATCGCGGCTGCGCCGGGATCGAAGATCTACGGCGGACTCTCGGTGGGGATCCAGACGCTGTGCCGCGCAGAGAAGCTGTTCACGGTTCGCGCCGGATCGTTTACGCCGCCGCCGCGCGTCCACAGCGCCGTGATCCGGTTATGGCCGCGCCCCGCGCCCGCGGTCAGCGATGCCGAGATCGCCCCGTTTCGCACGTTCGTCACCGCCTGCTTCAGCCGGCGCCGGAAACAGCTGCGCAACGTCGTGCGGGCGGTTCTGGGAGCGGCTCCGGAGGTGATCGACGCGGGGCTGGCGGCGCTCGGAATCGCTCCGGAGGCACGTCCCGAGACCCTGGCGCCTGAGGCGTTCGTGCGGATGTGGCGCTGGGTCCTTGCGTCTGGAGGCCCGATTGTGAAATAATTCACAATATGCGGAAGATCTCAGATTCGACCGTGCGCCGTCTTGCCGTGTACCTGCGCTTCCTCGAGCAGTCGGCGGCACAGAACCTGGCCACCATCAGCTCCGCCGAGCTCGCCCGCCGCGGCGGCACGACCTCCGCTCAGGTGCGCAAGGATCTGTCGTTCTTCGGCTCGTTCGGAAAACGCGGACTCGGCTATTCGGTGCCCGAGCTGTCGGCGCGGATCCGCGACATCCTGGGGCTCAAGCGCGCGCATCGAGTCGTGCTGGTGGGGGCGGGACAGATGGGCGGAGCGCTGCTGCACTATCGTGGCTTTCGCCAGCACGGGTTCGACGTGGTCGCCGTGTACGACAAGGACCCGAAGAAGATCGGCACCCGCTCCAACGGTCTCCTGGTCCGTGACGTGCGCCAGCTCGAAGCCGACTTGAAGAAGGAGCCCACCGACATCGCGATTCTCGTGACGCCCGCCGAGGCGGCCCAGGAAGTCGCGGACCGGTTGACCCGCGCCGGCGTGAAGGCGATCCTGAATTTTGCGCCGGTCCCCATCGCGGTGCCGAGCGACGTCGCGGTGCAAAGCGTGAACATGGCGCTGGAGCTCGAAACGCTGAGCTACGCCCTGGCGAACCGGTAGCGGATCGCGATCGCGCTGGCCCTGTTAGATTGGGGGCCCTATGCCCCTCGTCCACGTCACCTCCGAAATCGGTCCGCTCCGTCAAGTCCTCGTCCATACCCCGGGGAACGAGCTCACGGCCGTCACCCCCGGCAACCGGGAAGACTATCTCTACGACGACATCATCGACCTCGAGCTCGCGCAACGCGAGCACCGGCGGCTCGTGGCCGTCTTGGAGCGCTTCGCCGACGTGTACGAGGTGCGGGATCTCCTGACCGAGATCGTGGCGCGGGCCGACGTGCGCGACTTTCTGGTGACCCGGGCGCTGGAGGTCGTCCCGTCGGACGCCCTCGCCAAGCGGCTCACTGGGCTGTCCGCGCAGGAGCTGGTCACCCTGATGATCGAGGGCACGTTGGAGGAAGCGGGCCCGATCGCCCGGGCGCTGAACGAGGTCGGGTACGCGCTGCCGCCCCTGCCGAACCTGTTCTTCACCCGCGACGTCGGCATCGTCGTCGGCGAGCACGCCATCATCGGATCGATGCGCTATGGCGTACGTTGGACCGAGGAGATGCTGATCAAGGCGCTGTTCCGCTATCATGAGAAGCTGGAAAACGCCGGGATCCTCTACGACGGCTCGGAGGAGCGACGGCACACCTACACCCTCGAGGGCGGCGATGTCCATCCGCTGCGCCCCGACCTCCTGGTGCTGGGGTTCAGCGAGCGTTCCAGCCCCGCCGCCCTGGATCAGCTGTGCGAGCTGGCCTTCGAGAAATGCGGCGTCACCGACGTGATCGTCGTCGTCCTCCCCACCGAGCGCACCGCGATTCACCTCGACATGATCTTCACGCAGATCGACCGGGAGACCTGCGTCGTGTACCCGCCGTTTTTCGTGGGTCCCGAGCGGCTCGCCGTGTTGCATCGCCGCCGGCGCTCCAAAGGCGTCAAGGAGATTCCCAACTTCTTCGCCGCGATGCAGGCCGTCGACTTGCCGCTCGAGCCGGTATTCTGCGGGGGCAACGCCCGCCCGGTCCAGGAGCGGGAGCAGTGGTCCTCCGCCTGCAACTTCTTCACGGTGCGGCCGGGCGTGGCGATGACCTACGCCCGCAATGAGGCGACGCTGCGCGAGCTGGAGCACGCCGGCTACCGCATCATCACGGCCGTGAACCTGCTCACGGGAGAAGAATGGCTCGAGGAGTCGGATCGCGGCATCATTACGATTGAAGGCAGCGAGCTGGTGCGCGGCGGGGGAGGGCCGCGCTGCATGACGCTCCCGCTGCGCCGCGACGACCTCTGAGCCACACGTCCTTCTCCGTCGGACGGGTGCGCTGTCACCTGCTGGAAACCGGCCGCCAGCACCTCGATGGCGGAGCGATGTTCGGCGTCGTGCCGAAACCGTTGTGGGAGCGCCGCATCGCGCCGGACGACCGGAACCGGATTCCCCTCGCCCTGCGCTGTCTGCTCGTGGAGTACGACGACGGCCTGGTGCTCGTGGACACGGGGATCGGTGACAAGGACGATGCCAAGTTCCGCGAGATCTACGGCGTCGAGACGCTCGGCGCGGACGGGGGCCTGTTGCTCATCGCCGCCCTGGCGGAACTGGGGCACACGCCCGCCGATATCCGCTGGGTCATCAACACGCATCTGCACTTCGATCACGCCGGCGGCAACACGCGGCGCACGCCGGCGGGGGAGGTCCTGGCGCGGTTCCCCCGGGCCCGCTACGTCGTCCAGCGAGGCGAGCTCGAGTTCGCGCGCCACACCAACGAGCGGACCGCCGGAAGCTACCTGCCGGCCAATTTCACAGGGATCGATTTTCAGCTGGTCGAGGGGGAGGCCGAACTGCTTCCCGGGATCCGCTGCCTGCCCACGCCCGGGCACGTGCCCTTTCACCAATCCCTGCTGATCGAGAGCGGCGGCGAGACGGCCTGTTTCCTGGCGGACCTCGTCCCCACCTCCGCCCACTTGCCGCTGCCCTGGATCATGGGGTACGACCTGGAGCCCATGGTCACGCTGGAGACTCGGCGGGTCCTGTACCGGCGTGCCGAAGCGGAAGGGTGGCGGTTGTGCTTCGAGCACGACCCGGTGGTCGCGTCCGGGCGGCTGGTGCGTGACGGCAAAGGGTTCGGCCTTGTGGACCCGGTACGCCCGGCGTAAGTTGCTGTCCGGTAGTGACAAGCGGGCGCCGTTGGCGTCCCACCTCCAGGCCCCACCGCCACCGGCGGTGAGCGCTCCAGGGTTCCGAGAGATGCGGCCTCAGCCATCAGCCGTCAGCCATCCAGGTGGTGAACCTGATCGCTGAACGGTGAGCTGACGGCTCGCAACAGCGGATTCCGGAGCGACTGGAGTCCGCATTTTTCGTTTTAGGAGGAGACGACCACCTGGCGATCGAAAGCAGCATTCCGAGCAAACAGCCGCGGACCCGGATCAACCGGATGATCCGTATCAGCCCGGTGCGGGTGATCGCGGATGACGGCGCGCAGTTGGGCGTGCTGACGATCGATGAAGCGCTCGCGGCGGCACAAGAGCGTGGGCTCGATTTGGTGGAAGTGGCGCCGATGGCGCGGCCCCCCGTGGTCAAGATCATGGACTACGGCAAGTTCAAGTTCGAGCAGGCCAAAGCGGCGCGCGCGGCGAAGAAGAAGCAGCACGTGATTCATCTGAAGGAAGTGAAGTACCGGCCCGGCATCGATGAGCACGATTTCGCGTTCAAGACGCGGCACGCCCGGGAGTTCCTGCAGGACGGCAACAAGGTGAAGGTGACGATGATGTACCGGGGCCGGCAGATGGCCCACATCGAGCTGGGCCGCGAAGTGCTCGATCGCGTAGCCGCCGAGCTCAAGGATATCGGAAAGATCGAGGCGGAGCCGCGGCTCGAGGGCCGCAACATGTCGATGGTTCTTGCGCCGAAATAGGGGTTCGACAATGCCGAAGATGAAAAGCAAACGCGCGCTGCGCAAACGGGTGCGGCTCACCGGCTCGGGACGGCTGCGCCGCCACCGCGCGATGAAGAGCCACATCCTCACGAAGAAGCATCCCAAACGGAAGCGGCACCTGCGCAAGGCAACGCTCGTCGCACACGCCGATGAACGCCGCCTGAAGCGGATCCTCTCGGCCTAAGGAGACCGCCATGCCTCGGGTCAAGAGCAACGTCGCGCGCTTGAAGCGCAAGAACAAGGTGATGAAACTCGCCAAAGGCTACTTCGGCGGGCGCAGCAAGCTGTGGAAGGCGGCGAAGGAAAGTGTCGAGCGGGCGCAGCGATACGCCTACCGGGATCGCCGCCGCAAGAAGGGCGAATTCCGCCGCCTCTGGATCACCCGCATCAATGCGGCCGCGCGCCTGCACGACCTCTCGTACAGCCGTCTCATGAACGGCCTGCGGCGCGCCGGGGTGGAGATCAACCGCAAAGTGCTCGCCGATCTCGCGGTGCGGGATCCCGGGGCGTTCGAGCAGCTGGCCGAGGTCGCGAAGAAGGCCCTCTGACCATGCGCGACCTCCGCGCGAGCCTCGACGGCCTGCGGGAGCGTCTTCGCGAGATCCCCCTGGCGGACGAGCGCCGGCTCCAGGAGCTCCGCAACGAGATCCTGGGCCGCAAGCAGGGCGCACTCACGGACATCCTCAAGGCCCTCCCGACCATCGACGCGGATACGCGCAAGACGGTCGGCGCGGCCGCCAACACCCTCAAACGGGAATTCGAAGCTGCGCTCGCGGCGCGGGAGCACGCGCTCGCCCCCGGGGATCGCGGGATCGCCGACCTCGACCCGACCATGCCCGGCCGCGAGCAATGGCAGGGCGGGCTGCACGTCGTGACGCAGGTGGTCGACGAGATCTGCGACATCTTCCGCGAGCTCGGCTTCACCCGCGCCGTGGGTCCCGAGATCGAGACGGAGCGCAACAACTTCTACGCGCTGAACTTTCCGCACGACCACCCGGCGCTCGATTCGCAGGATTCGTTCTATGTCACCGACGACCTGCTGCTGCGCACCCATACCTCCCCGGTGCAGATCCGGACGCTGGAGGCCTACCGTCCGCCGATCCGCGTCGTGATTCCGGGACAGGTCTATCGCCGCGATCCATTCGATGCCTCCCACGCGCCCGTGTTCGAGCAAATCGAGGGGCTGGTCGTGGACGAGGGCGTGTCGTTCGTCGACCTCAAGGCGACGCTCAGCCATTTCGCGCGCCGGTTTTTCGCCGCGGATGCGGTCGTCCGGTTTCACCCATCGTACTTTCCGTTCACCGAGCCGTCGGCGGACATGAGCGTACGCTGTACGGTGTGCGGCGGTGCCGGCTGCCCGACCTGCAAGCAGTCCGGCTGGATGGAAATTCTCGGCAGCGGGATGGTGCATCCGGCGGTGCTCGAGAACTGCGGAATCGATGCCGAGCGCTACACGGGGTTCGCCTTCGGCATGGGACCACACCGCATCGCGATGCTCCGCTACGGGATCCCCGACATCCGCCTGTTCTACGAGAGTGACGTCCGCTTCCTGGCCCAGTTCGCCAGGGGGATCCGGTGAACCTCTCCCGGCGCTGGTTGGAAGCGTTGCTCGGCCGGTCGCTCGAGGCAGACCAGGTCGCGGCGCTGCTCACCGCCCGGTGCTGCCCGGTCGAGGGCGTCGAGCCGCTGCACGCCGACCTGCGCGACGTGCTGGTCGCGCGCGTGCTGGAAGTGAAGCCCCACCCCAACGCCGACCGCTTGCAGCTTTGCCTCGTGGACGCGGGCGGCAGCGGCGGGCCGCTCGAGGTCGTGTGCGGGGCGCCCAACGTCATGGCGGGCAAGACCTATCCGTTCGCACCCGTCGGCGCGACGCTGCCGGGCGGGCTGCGTCTCGAACGGCGCAAGATCCGCGGAGTCACATCGAACGGGATGTTGTGCTCCGCCCGAGAGCTGGGCCTGGGGCAGGACCAGGACGGGATTCTCGAGCTCCAGATCGAGGCCGCTCCGGGGACGCGGTTCCTCGCGGCCGTCCCCATCGACGACCATCGGATCGTGCTCGAGGTGTACGCCAACCGACCCGACCTCCTGTCGCATAAAGGCGTGGCGCGCGAGCTCGCCGCGGCGCTGGGTGCGGTGGTGAAGATGCCGGCGTTCGTCGGCGCATCGCCGGAGGGAGGCACGGCTGGATGGTCCGCCCGTCCGCGACCGTCAGGAAGTCCTTTAGGGCCCGTCCGCCCGTCCGTCCAGGGAACGGTGGACGGCGTCGAAGTCCGATTGGAGGATCCCGAGGGCGCACCGCGCTACATGATCGCGGTCATTCGCGGGGTGCGCGTCGGCAAGAGCCCCGGGTGGCTCGCCGATCGACTCGCCGCCATTGGGCAGCGCTCCATCAACAACATCGTGGATGCGACCAACTACATCCTGTTCGAGCTGAACCAACCGCTGCATGCGTTCGATCTCGCCCGGCTGCGCGGCCCCGCCGTCGTGGTGCGGCGGGCGCGCCCGGGCGAAAAAATCGTCACCCTCGATGGAGTCGAGCGTTCGCTCACTGCCGAGATGACGGCGATCTGCGACGCCGAACGGCCCACCATCGTGGCCGGCGTGATGGGCAGCGCGGAATCGGAGGTCACGGAAACCACCACCGACCTCGCGCTCGAGTGCGCGTGCTTCCAGCCGACGCGCATCCGGCGCACG
>JBGPIW010000044.1:0-10749 GCA_041485045.1 Gemmatimonadota bacterium
CGCGCGGCTGCGCGCCACCGCCCCCGAGACCCGCTGATGCACGATCGCCGCCTCGGCCACTTGATCCCCGATCGTGAGGACCGGGTTCAGGGAGGTCATCGGCTCCTGAAAAATCATCGCGATGCGGTTGCCGCGGACGGCACGCAGGTCGCGCGGCGCGAGGGTCAGCAGGTTGCGGCCTTCGAACTCGATCAGACTGCCGGGGCGGATGTGGCCCGGCGGCTCCGGCACGAGCCGGAGGATCGAGAGCGAGAGGACTGTCTTGCCGCACCCCGATTCACCGACAACGCCGAGCGTCTCGCCCGGGAAGAGGTCCAGGGAGACGCCGTCAACCGCCCGTGCGGTGCCGCCGCCGCGGTCGGTCACGAAGTAGGTACGAAGATCGCGGATGCGGAGCAGGGGCTCCGTCATGGCGACCAAGATACTTAGGCGGCAGCCTCCGCGGGCGGGTGCGACGCGGGCTGGCCGACCGCGCGCGCGAACGCGTCGTACACGGCGGGGCGCCACCAATGGCGGCACTGGTGCATCTCCGCCAGGGCCTGGGCGTGGGTCATCGCGGGGCGGTAGCTGCGGGTCGTGGTCAGGGCATCATAGACGTCGACGATGCCGATGATCTGGGCCGCCAGGGGGATTTCCTCGCCGCGCAGCCGGTCCGGGTATCCCGAGCCGTCGTGCTTTTCGTGGTGCCAGCGGATGATGGGCTTGAGGTCCCACGGGAATTCGATCGCGGCGAGCAGCTCGATCCCCCAAATCGGGTGCATCTTGATCACGTCGAACTCTTCCGCGGTGAGCCGGCCGGGCTTGTTCAAGACCTCGTGCGGCACGCGGATCTTGCCGACGTCGTGGAGATAGGCGCCCATCCGAATGGCCGTGAGCTGCTGACCGTCGAGCCCGAGGGTGCGCGCGACATCCACGGCGTAGGTGGCCACGCGCTCGCAGTGGCCGAACGTGTAGCTGTCGGACGATTCGATCGATTGCCCCCAGTCGCGCACCATCGCGAAGTAGGTCTCCTCGAGCCGGGCCATGCGGCCGTCGGTGTCGATGAGGTCCACGCGGGCGTCGAGCCGGCGGAACAGCCGGTGCGCCGTGTTGAGGAGGACGAGGGCCTCCTGGTTCCGTCCCATGCCCTGATACAGCAGCGCAAGCTCGCGCGCCCCTTCGGCCTCGCTCAAGACCGACCCGGTGGTCACGGCGAGCTCGATGGCGGTGCGCAGCCGAGACTCGGCCAGGGCGGGCCGGCCCGTTTCCCGGTAGACGCTGCCGATGACGCGGTACGCGTCGGCTTTGTCGATCTGCGACTCGAGCCGGCTGAAAATGGCGAGTGCCCCTTCCGCACTGTGCTGCGCATCCTGGTACTGCTGGCGCGCCAGCAGGACTTCGGCGTGGTTCAGCTGGCACAGGCCCTGGAGGTGCTGGTCGCCGAGCGACGTGGCGATCGCGAGGCTCTGGCGAAAGTAGCCGTCGGCCGCGGCCCACTCGCCGCGGTCGGCGCTGACCATGCCGAGGTTGTGGTACGCGATGGCGCACGCCTGGGTGTTGCCGGCCCCCTCCGATGCCTCGAGCGCCCGGCGATAATGCTCGAACGCGCCGTCATGGTCGCCGTGCACGTTGGCCAACACCCCGAGGTTCTGCTCGATGCGGGCCCGCAGCTCGTCGCTCTGGCCACCCAGGACGAGCGCCTGACGCAAGGTCTCCCCGGCCGATTCGAGCTCCCCCCGTTCGAGGGCGAGCAGCGCGAGCGCGTTCAACGCCTGGGCGGCGAGCACCGGGTCGCCCGCGGCCTGCGCCACGTCGTAGCTGCGGCGGAAGGCTTCGCGTGCGGCTACCGGCTCGTTGCGGTGATGGAGCTGGACGCCGAGGCGGCGCAGAGCCTCGGCCTGTACGGCCCAGGCGCCGGTCTCCGCCGCCGCTCCGGCGGCCGCCTCATACCCGGCGATCGCCTCGGCGCTGCGGCCGGCCCGCTCGTGCTGCCGTGCGTCATGCAGTCGATCAGCGCCGCGCAGGGCGCCGGGGTCCGGCGGACGGCGCTCCACCGTCACCAGGCGAGCGCGTAGCGGGAAAAGTGCTGCAGCTGTCCGGTGACCTGCTTCTGGAAGAGATTGTCCAGCGAGAGCAGGTAGGACAGGATGGTCAGGTCGTCGGTGGTGTACGCGATGTGCTTCGGCAGCAGCCGCCCGAGCAGGTTGCAGTTCGCGTAGCTCATCGTCAGCGCTGCCGGCCGCGCGAACACCAGTCCTTGAGGAGAGAACCGCACCGAGTTCACGGTCTCGCTCGGGGCCTCGGCCGTGATGAGGACCGGCTGCGCCAGCGCACCGGCCGGAATGGTCAGTGTGTGGGGTCCGACACGCAGCTGACCCCCGTCTGGTCCGATCACCTTTGAGGCCGACGCATAGGGCAGCGGCGTGCAGCGCAGCAGCCCGGTTGCACTGAGCAGGCTCCCCACGAGATCCGGGGTGGGAGCGACCGGCGGAGTCACGGCACTTGTCGGGGCGTTGACGTCTCCGCAGCTCCACGCCGCCACGGCGAGGGAACCGGCAACCAACAGGACCGAAACGATACGCGCGTACCGCATGACTTCACTCCTCGGGCACAAGGACGGCCTGGGCCGTTCGTTCAGGGAAAGCTCCGGGGCGGACCATCTGGCAACTGCGATGCCAGAGTGTGAAGGGTTGTTTAGTGATCCGGCGCACGGTCCGGCTGTGAAGCGCTCGCCGCACCGATGACATCCGAAAAACCCCAAGAACTCCAGGTGCGGCGAGCCAGCAACAAACGGTGTGGTAGGAGGGCGGCATCGGCCGGAGGGAATCGGCCGAACGTATTGGGGAGGAAGGGGTTGGCGCTGATCCGGTCTTACCGCCCCGTGCCGTGTCGAGGATCGAGCGCGTCGCGCAGGGCATCAGCGACGGCGTTCAGCGCCATCACCACCAGGGCGATCGCGGCGCCGGGAAACAGGGAGGTCCAGGGCGCGGAGGTGAGCAGGTCCCGTCCGTCCGCGATCATGTTGCCCCAGCTTGGAGCCGGCGGCTGAATGCCGACCCCGAGGAATGAGAGCCCGGCCTCCAACAGCAACATGTTTCCAATACCCAGCGCGGCGGAGACCACGAGGGGGGCCGCGGCGTTGGGCAGGACATGCCGGGCGATCACGCGCCACGGCCCCGCGCCGAGCGACCGGGCGGCATCGGTGAATGGCCGCTCTCGCAGCGTGAGCACCTCTGCCCGCACTAAGCGGCTCGTCGCGAACCAGCCGGTGAGTCCCAGCAGCAGGATCAATGGTCCCACGCCGAGTCGATCCCACACGGCGATCGCGGCCAGCACGAGGAATATGCGCGGCACCGATAGCCCCACATCGACCAGGCGCATCAGCACGCCGTCCGCCCAGCCGCGGAAGTAGCCGGCGGCCGCGCCCACCATCCCTCCCAGCGAAACCGCGACGAGCATCCCCAGTGTCCCCACGCCCAGCGACACGCGGGCTCCGTACACGAGGCGGCTCCAGACGTCCCGGCTGTAGAGATCCGTCCCGAACGGATGCTGCCAGCTGGGCGGGTGGTTCTGCAGCTCGGTGATGTTGATCTGCGTGGAGGGGAGTATGGGAGCGACGAGCGGGGCACAGAGCGCCAGGGTGGCCAGGAGGATCAGGACGGCGAGTCCGGCTGCGGCGGTTGGATGCCGGAAGAAGCGGCGTCCAGCGTCCCGCCGGGCACGGCGCGCCACTCCGCGGCTCCAGGCGACGACCGTCGTGGTCCAGGCCACGGTAGCGAGCAGCAGGAGCCAGGAGGCGATGGTCACGCGGAGAGCCGGATGCGGGGATCGGCGGCGGCGGTGACCAGATCCGCGAGCAGGCTGCCGACCACGACGGCAGCGCACACGAGCAGCGTCGTCCCAAGCACCACGGGATAGTCGCGGGCAGAGATGGCGTCGGCCGCGAGCTTCCCGAGTCCGGGCCAGGAGAACACGGTTTCGACGAGCACCGCGCCGGTGAGGAGAAATGGCAGGGCCAGGCCGAGGAGCGAAATGACGGGCAGCAGAGCGTCTCGCAGTGCGTGTCGCACGAGCACTCTCGACTCGGCAACCCCTTTGGCTCGGGCGGTGCGCACGTAGTCCTGTCCCAACGCCTCGAGCAGGGCGGCGCGTTGAAAGCGGGCGGTGCCGCCCGCGCCGACGAGCCCCAGGGTGAGCGCCGGCAAGGCCAGGTGCCGCAGCCGGTCCAGCAACTTGCCGGCGAACGACAGCGAATCGTACACGACGGGGTCGGTGATCCCGCCGACGGGGAACCAGTGCAACCACTGCCCGAAGACCAGGAGCAGCACCAGGCCGAGCCAGAAGGTGGGCAAGGAATAGAAGAAGAGCGTGATGTTGGTGAGCGCGACGTCCGAGCGACGGCGCACCCGCGCGGCCTGGAATACGCCGATCGCGATCCCGAGAGCGAAATCGATGAGGAGCGCGGTGGCGGCGAGGAGGACGGTATTGGGGAGCGCGTTCCCGATCATCGCGGCGACCGGGCGCCGCTTGCTGAACGACTCGCCCAGCTCACCGCGGGCGAGCGCGGCCAGGTAGCGGACGTATTGCTCGGGCAAGGGCCGGTCGGTGCCGAATACATGCCGCAGCCGTTCGGTCGCCGCGCGATTCACGGGCCGGCCATCCGCCGGCTGGAACGGCTCGCCCGGCGCCAGGTGCACGGCCGCGAAGGTGAGGGTGACGACCGCGAAGACGATGGCGATCCCGGCGGCGACCCGCCGCAGGAGCCACGGCAGCACTCAGCCTCCCACGCGGTCCCGCTCGTTCAGCTTGTCGGGGGGGATGCGCCACGTCCAGAGGAGCGCCCACCACGAGTCGGGGCGGATGCGGACGCCGGCCACGCGGGAGTCCACCGCGGCTATCATGTCGACCGAGAACAGCATGATGCCGGGAGCATCTTGCGCCAACGTGCCGAACGCTGCGATCCAGGCGGCCGTGACGGAGTCAGGTGACGTGGCGGAGGTGGCGACTGCAATCTGACGATCGAAGGTCGCGCTGGCGTAATGGCCGAAATTCGAGCCGCCGCCGCGCCCCCAGTTCCCGGGGACGCTGGAGGTAGGGCTCGGATCGGTATTCCAGGACTCGAGCGCGGTGTCGAACGCCCCCGAATGGAGGCGCTCCTGCTGGGTCGCGGTTTCCATCTGGTCGATCAAGACTTCCACGCCCACGGCCTTCAGCTGTTCCTGCAGCAGCTGGGCGTACTGTTGGCGCACGGCGCTGGTGGATGGAACGCTCAAGTGAAAGCTCAGTTTCTTCCCGTTGCGGTCCCGCACGCCGTCCCCGTTGGTGTCGCGCCAGCCACGCCGGCTGAGCAGCCGTGAGGCCTGGGCGGTGTCGAACGGGGGGACGGTGAGCTGGGGCACCCAGAGCCACGCCCACAGCTGGGGCATCGGCCCGGGCGGGATCTTGGCGTGACCGGCGAAGACGCTTTGCAACATCCTGGGGCGGTCGGTGGCGAGTACCAGGGCGCGGCGCACATCCGGATCCGCAAAGATCGGATGCGGATGTGCGGAATCCCCGTTCGCGCGGAGGTTGAACCGCAGGAAGGTGTAGGTGGACCCGGAGTACGGGTACAGCGTGAGGTGTCCCGCGTCCTGAGCGCGCTTGATGTTGGTCGGGGTGATGAGCACCTCGACGGCATCGGCCTCCCCGGCCGCGACCTGGGTGATGGCGGTATTCAGGTCGCTGGCGAAACGCCAGATCAGCCGCCGCAAATGGGGGCGGCCGAGGAAGAATGCCGAGTCGGCGGCGAGCTCGAGCGTCTGGCCCGGCGTCCAGCGGACGAAACGGAACGGGCCGTCCCCGACCGGTGCACGTCCGAATTCCGCCGTTTGCCACGTGGCCGGCGGCACACTGCGGAGCACGTGCGCCGGCAGGATACGCATGTGAAACACCGCGTCGTAGAACATCTCCGGATAGCGGTCGCGGAAGTGGAATACGGCCGTGAGGGAGTCGAGTGCGCTCACCGAAGCGATGTGGCCGAGCGTGTTGCGATCGGGCGAATTGACGGCGGTGTCGGTGTAGGCGGCGAAGGTGAACGCCACATCCGCCGCGGTGACCGACGGCCCGTCGTGCCACCGGGCTCGTGGGTCGAGATGAAAGACGAGCGTCAGCGGGTCGGTCCACTCCCAGCGGTTGGCGAGCTGGGGCACGAACCCCGCGTCGCCGATCGTCGAACCACCCGGGGCGAGGTCGGCCAGACGCAGGAAGATCTGATCGAACACGTCCCGGTCGATCGCCGCATCGCTCACCGGAGGCAACAGCGTCGTGACGTCGCTGGTCCCGGCGATTACGAGGGTGCCGCAATACTCACCGGTGCAACCGCCCCGGCGGGTACAGGACGCCGCCGCGAGGACGGCCAGGAGCAGGGCGGTGGCTGCGTGTGGGAACCGCGGCTGAGTAGTCATGCCCTAAGATTTCACGACCCCGCTAGCGGCGCCAGGTCCAGTCGGGGGAGGCGAAGGCAGTGGAGGATGGGGAAGGTCGGTCCAGGACGGTGAAGGAGGTCCCCCAGCCGGTGCTAATAGCGTCCGCGACTTCCGGGAAATCGATCGGGCGGCCCAGCACGGCGGACAACGACGAAGTGGAGCTGATGGCTGATGGCCGATAGCTGATGGCATTGATCACGTCCTGCGATCCGTCGAGCAGAATCGAGCCGTGTTGGAGAAACGCCGTTCCCCGGCGCACCTGAGCGGACCCGATCACCTTCCGTCCGTCGACCAGCACTTCGCCGCCGGCCGGGCTGGCGAAGCATGGTCCGGCCTCCACGCCGCTTGCCGGGCGGGGCGCCGCGAGCTCGGCGCGGGCGCCGAGGGCGCGCAACGCAGCGGCGAGGCGCTCATGGATGGCCCGGTAACTCTCGGCCAGGGTCCCGAACGCTGCGACGGGCGCGGCGACCGCGTAGGTCACCTCGGCGTCGTGCCAGACCGCCCGGCCCCCGGTCGGGCGGCGCACGACATCGAGGCCCAGCCGCTCGATCGCGCGGCGGTCGTAGCGTGACCGGGCGGGCTCGTTGCGTCCGAAGGACAGGCAGGACGGCGCCCACCGGTACAACCGCAGCGTCGGCCGTCCGGTCCGCGCGGCGTCGGCGAGGAGCGCCGCGTCGACCGCCATGTTCCACGCGCCCGGGTGGCCCGCCGGGTCGACCATCAGGCACCACTCAGACGGCGGCGTAATCCTCCACCGGCGGACAGACGCAGACGAGGTTGCGGTCGCCGTAGGCTCCGTCGACCCGTCCGACCGCCGGCCAGATCTTGTACTCGCGCGTGGCGGCGGACGGGAAGCCGGCGCGCTCGCGCGTGTAGGGCCGATCCCACGCGTCGGCGAGCAGATCGCCCAGCGTGTGGGGGGCGTGCTTCAGGGGGTTGTTCTCCCGATCGGCCGTGCCCGTCTCGATCTCGCGGATTTCCTCGCGGATCGCGATCATCGCCTCGCAGAAACGGTCCAGCTCCTGCTTCGATTCGCTCTCGGTCGGTTCGATCATCAGCGTCCCCGCCACGGGGAAAGAGACCGTTGGCGGATGGAACCCGTAGTCGATGATGCGCTTCGCGATGTCCTCGACCTCGATCCCCGCTGACAGCTTGAACGGGCGCGTGTCGATGATGCACTCATGGGCGATCAGTCCGTGCGCGCCCGAGTAGAGCAGGTCGTAGTGCCCGGCGAGCCGGCGCGCGATGTAGTTGGCGTTCAGGATGGCGACCTTCGTCGCTTCGACCAGTCCCTCCTGTCCCATGAGGGAGATGTACGCCCAGGAGATGGTCAGGATCGCTGCGCTGCCCCAGGGCGCCGACGAGACGGTGCCGCACGATTGCGGGTGGCCGAGCGGGACGACCGGATGATCGGGCAGGTACGGCACCAGGTGGCGCGCGACCGCGATCGGGCCCATGCCCGGGCCGCCGCCGCCGTGCGGGATGCAGAAGGTCTTGTGCAGGTTCAGGTGGCAAACGTCGGCGCCGATGTCGGCCGGCCGGCACAGGCCGACCTGCGCGTTCAGATTGGCGCCGTCCATGTACACCTGCCCGCCCGAGGCGTGGACGATCTTGCAGACGTCGCGGATCGTCGCCTCGAACACGCCGTGGGTCGATGGGTAGGTCACCATCAGCGCCGCGAGGGTATCCGCGGACTGCGCGGCCTTGGCCCGGAGGTCGGCCAGGTCGATGTTGCCCTGCGTGTCGGTCTTCACCACCACCACCTGCATCCCGGCCATCACGGCGCTGGCGGGATTCGTGCCATGCGCCGACTGCGGAATGAGGCAGGTGGTCCGCTTGGTGTCGCCACGCGCGCGGTGGTAGGCGCGGATGACCAGCAATCCCGCGAACTCGCCCTGGGACCCAGCGTTGGGCTGCAAGGACACCGCGGTGAAGCCCGTGATCTCCGCCAGCTGATCTTCGAGCTGGCGGAACAGCATCTGATAGCCCTGCGCCTGGGACAGCGGCGCGAAGGGGTGCAGGCGGTTGAACTCGCGCCACGACACGGGGACCATCTCGGTCGTGGCGTTCAATTTCAGGGTGCACGAGCCGAGGGGGATCATCGCCGACGTGAGCGAGAGGTCGCGCGCCTCGAGGCGCTTCAGATAACGGAGCATCTCGGTCTCGGACCGGTACCGGTGGAACACGGGATGCGTCAGATACGGCGACGACCGCTGCAAGGTGGACGGGATGGCGCTCTCGGTGCGCGCGCTCGACTTGTCCACCATGTAGGGCAGGCCTTCGTTCAACGAAAAGACGGCGATCAGATCGGCGAGATCCCCGACGGTCACCGTCTCGTCCAACGCGATCACGATCTGGTTGGGCGGGAGCGCCCGCAGGTTGATGCCGCGCGCCCAGGCGGCGTCGAGCAGCCGCGGCAGCGCCCAGGGCTCCACCGCGACGCAGACGGTGTCGAAGTAGCCTTCGTGCACGAGCTGGAAGCCCATCCGCTGGAGCGCCTTGGCAAACAGCCCGGTGAGGGCGTGCACCCGCTCGGCGATGCGCCGCAAGCCCTCGGGACCGTGATAGACGGCGTACATCCCCGCCATCACCGCGAGCAGGACCTGCGCCGTGCAAATGTTGCTCGTCGCTTTCTCGCGGCGGATGTGCTGCTCGCGGGTCTGCAACGCCATACGCAGGGCGGGACGCCCCGCCCGATCTTTGGACACGCCGATGATGCGGCCCGGGAGGTGGCGTTTGTGGGCGTCGCGGGTCGCGAAGAAAGCGGCGTGGGGACCGCCGTAGGCCATCGGCACCCCGAAGCGCTGGCTGTTGCCGACCGCCATGTCGGCGCCCCACTCCCCCGGTGGGACGAGCAGTGTGAGGGCCAGCAAGTCGGTCGCCGCGGTGACCAGGGCGCCCGCCGCGTGGGCCCGTTCGCACAAGGCGCGGAAATCGCGCAGCCGGCCGTCGGTGCCCGGATACTGCACCAGGGCCCCGATCACCCCATCGCCGAAGCGGAACGTATCCGGATCCCCCACCACGATCTCAATGCCGCGCGCCTCGGCCCGGGTGCGCACCACCGCGATCGTCTGCGGGTGGCACTGCTCGTCCACGCAATAGACCGACCGGCCCTTCGACCCGGCGACCGCCTCGGTCACGTGCATGGCTTCAGCCGCCGCCGTCGCCTCGTCGAGCAACGACGCGTTCGCGATCTCGAGCCCGGTGAGGTCCGCGACCATCGTCTGGAAATTCAACAGGGCTTCGAGCCGGCCCTGAGCAATCTCCGCTTGGTACGGCGTGTACGCCGTGTACCAGCCGGGGTTCTCCAGCACGTTGCGTTGGATCACCTGCGGGGTGAAGCAGGCGTGATAGCCCATGCCGAGGTAGGAGCGGAACGGCTGGTTCTGGCCGGCGATGCGGCGCAGCGCCTGGAGCACCTCGCGCTCGTCGCGACCGGGCGGCAGCGCGAGCGGCCGGCGCAGGCGGATGTCCTCGGGGACGACCGCGTCGATGAAGGCATCGAGCGAGTCGTAGCCCAGCAGTGCCAGCATCTCCCGCTGCTCTTCGGGGCGGGGCCCGATGTGGCGCGTGCGGAAGACATCGGGGTGAACGAGATCGGAGGTCGACATGCGCGGTGGCCGGGTTCCGGAGTTCAGGAGATGGTGTGGGACTCGCCGGGGGCGAGAATCACCACGCCGGCGGCGCGACCCACGTGCGACCGAAACGCCTCGGGATCGGCGGCGACGACGTCCCACGTATTGTAATGCATCGGCACCACGACGCGGGGCTGGACGAATTCCACCGCCCGCGCGGCATCCTCGATGCCCATGGTGTAGTTGTCGCCGATCGGCACCAGCATCACGTCCACCCGACCCTTGAGGAGCTGCATTTCCAGGGTCAACCCGGTGTCGCCCGCGTGGTATACGGTCTTGCCGCCGAGCGTGAGGACCAGCCCGCAGGGGGCCGTGGTGTGCGATCCGTCGTCCCCCTTGATCCCGCCGCCGTGAAAGGCGGGGACGAGCTTCACCGTGCCGAACGGGAAGCGGTGACTGCCGCCGATGTGCATCGCGTGCGCCTTGGCGCCTTGTTGCTCGCAGAACGCGGCCAGCTCGGAGGTCGCGACGATCGTGGCTCCGTCGCGCCGAGCGAGCGGGATGGCATCCCCGAGGTGGTCGCCGTGACCGTGGGACAACAAAATCGCGTCGAGCATCGGGACGCGGTCGGCCGGGATGTCGGCTTTCGGGTTACCGGTGAGAAACGGATCGAAGATGACGCGCTTGCCGTCGCCCTCGGCGGTGAAGCAGGCGTGGCCGTGGAACGTCAG
>JBGPIW010000045.1:0-10291 GCA_041485045.1 Gemmatimonadota bacterium
CTCGCCGGCATCGCCTGCGAGAAGCCGCTGGCACGCAACGTCGCCGAGGCAACCCGTGTCGCTGCCCTCGTAAAGGGCCTGGAGCTGCGCACCGGGTACCTCGAGAACCAGGTCTTCGCGCCACACGTGGAGCACGGCCGCGCGATCCTCTGGGCACGTGGCGCCGCACTGACGGGACGTCCCTATCTGGCCCGCGCGGCCGAGGAGCACGCCGGCCCCCACATGCCGTGGTTCTGGCGGCCCGACCTCCAGGGGGGCGGCGTGTTGAACGACATGATGTGCCATTCGGCGCTGGTCGTGCGCCACCTCCTCACGAAACCCGGGGAACCGCTCTCCACGGTCGAGCCGGTGCGGGTCACCGGCCACATCGCAAGCCTGAAGTGGACGCGCCCCGAGTACGCCAAGCGGCTGACGCACGCCATGGGCAAGGACGTGGACTACACGCGTCACCCCGCCGAGGACTTCGCCAGTCTCAACGTCGAATTCGAGACCGCCGACGGCCACCGCGTGATCGGCGAGGCGACGACGTCCTGGAGCTTCGTCGGCGCCGGGCTGAGGCTCTCGGCGGAGCTGCTGGGTCCCGAGTACTCGATGTCCTGGAACACGCTCGACTCTGGGTTGAAGCTGTTCTTCAGCCGCGAGGTGAAGGGCAAGACTGGTGAAGACCTGGTCGAGAAGCAGAACGCCGAGGTGGGCCTGATGCCGGTCGTGGCGGACGAACCGGTCGCGTACGGATACGAAGCCGAGGACCGGCACTACGTGCGCGCGTTTCTGGGAAAAGAGAATCCGCGGCTCACCTTCGACGATGGACTCGAGGTCGTCAAACTGCTGATGACCGCCTACCAGAGTGCCGAGTTGGGAAGGACGCTCGACTTCCCGCCCGACGGCCTGGAGGGATTCGTGCCCGCCGTCGCCCAGGGGACCTGGAAGCCCTAGCTAACGGGGGAACGCCTCGGGCAACCCGCCGTCCACGGTGAGAATGTCCCCGGTGGTGTAGCGGAACCGCTCGCTCGCCAGCAACACTGCGAGATCGGCCACCACCTCGGGCGGGATCAGCGACACGCCCATCACATTGCGCTTGCGGTAGGCCTCGAGCTGCTCCTCCGCCGAGACGCCGCGGCTCGCCGCACGCTCGGCCACGAACCGCCGGAACAACGGCGTGTCGATCTGGTCGGCGTTGATCGCATTGACCCGGATGCCGTCCCCACCCAGCTCGAGCGCGGCGACGCGCAGCGCCTGCAGCAACGCCGCCTTGCTCCCGCCGTACGCCACCGCCTCCCGCCCGGGGGCCAGCGCGGCCTTCGAGACCGATGCGACGATCGCGCCACCCATGCCCTGTCGCCGCATCACCGCCGCCGCCCGCCCGACTGCCATGACCGCCCCGAGGTAGTGTACCTCGAGCTGACGCTGCAGGTCTTCGCGCCGGATCTCCGTCACTGCCGCGAACCGGGGCGGCAGCCCCACCGTGTAGAAGAGGGTGTCCACGCCGCCGAAGGCGAGTACGGTGCGGCGGAACAGCCCGGCGAGACTGGCGTCGTCACGGACGTCCGTCGCGATGCCCACCGCCCGCCCCGGAAACGCCGCCGTCACCTCGGCGGCCGCCGCGTCCGCCGCCGCCTGGTCGAGATCCGCTACCACGACGTGGGCGCCTTCGGCCGCGAACCGCACCGCCGCCGCGCGCCCGATCCCGCTCGCACCGCCGATCACGACGACCACCTGGCCCGGCACCAGGAGCGTCGCGTGGTCGCGCGCGGCTTGCTCGTCCAGCTTGCGCCGCTCCAGCGGCCAGTGCTCGAATTCGAAGACGTCCGCCTCGGCGAGAAACCGGAACGCGTCGATCGCCTCGGCGTTGGCGATCGCCTCGAGCACCGCGCGGTAGCAGAGGTTGGCCGTCACCGCTCCGCGCTTGTCGCGCAGCGCCGTGATCATGCCGAGACCGGGAACGAGCACGACCTTCGCCCAGTCGGCGATCGGCGGCGTCCCCGCGGGCGCGTGGCGCGCGTGATAGGCTTCGTATTCCACCCGCTGCTCGGCGACCTGCCGGCGAACCGCCTCGCCCGCCCACTCCACGGACTCCGACCAGTCGAGCTCGAGCCACAGCGGGCGCCGGCCGGCGCGGAGGATGTGCTCCGGGGTGGCCATACCACCCGCCACGAGCTCCCGCACCCGCTCCCCGGCGAGGGTCGCCAGCACGGCGTCGGAGTCGTCGAGCTGCAGGATCACGCGGCCGTCCGCAGACCCCAGGGCGCCCCGCACTGAGGGCAGTACCTGCTCCGCGAACCGCCCGCGATCTTCGGGCGACGGCAGCCCGGCGCGCCGGGCGCCGAATATCGCGGTTCCCCGGCCGCGCCGGCTGTTTTCCAAGTGGTCTTCAATCCGGCCCACCACGCGGACCAGCCGGGCGTAGCACTCGCGCACGTCGTCGGCCCAAACCACGAGCCCGTGATGCGCCAGCGCCAGGCCGATCGCCTTCGCGGGGATGCTGTCCACCTGGTTCTGCATCGCCCGCGCCAGCGGGAATCCCGGGCGCGCGTAGGGCACGTACACGATGTCGCCCCCGAGCAGCTCGGCCGTGAGCCGCTCGGCCACGGCGTCGGTCACGTTGGTGAGGCTCATCGTCGCCACGTCGTGCGTGTGGACGATCACCCGCTGCGGCAAGATCGAATGCAGCGGCGTCTCGACGCTGGGCATCGGTCCACCCGGAGCGACCATACAGCCCGCCATGAACGACATCATGTCGGGATCGCTCATCGACTCCACGTTGCGCAAGCGTGCGAGGGACGTGAGCGAGAGGCGGGTGAACCCGCGGCGATCGACGGTCTTGAGGTCCGTTCCGCTCCCCTTCACCAGCAGCTCGCCGCCGAGCTTGATCGACGTGTTGCCCCCGCCCGGCTGCACCAGCCGTGGCTCCCGACCGACGAGGTTCGAGAGGTAGACGAGCTGATCCAGCTCGTCGGCGCCGGCCGGAGGGCCGCCGCCCCAGCGATCCTCGACTCCGAGGGGGATGACGTGATCGGTCATGGGGCCCCTAAGATGGCGCCTTGCGGCCGTCCGGAGAAGCACGCATGCTGCTGCTGGAGGAGCAGCCCATGACCATGACCGATCTGCGGACCGCGCGGATTCCCGCAACCGGGGACAAGCCGAGAGACGACGAGCTCGATCTCTTCGGTCTCACCCATCCGGGCAAGGTGCGACAGGAGAACCAGGACCACTTCCTGTTGTGCACCGTACACCCCCAGGCGGTGATTCACGCCACGAGCCTCCCCGACCCCGAATCGTTGCCGCTGCGCGGCGAGCGGCTGGCGACGGTGCTGCTCGTCGCCGACGGCGTGGGGGGGACCTCGGCCGGCGGCGAGGCGAGCCTACTCGCCGTCGAGGCGATCACCCGGTACGTGACGTCCACGCTCCGCTCCTACCATGCGGCAAGCTCGGCCGACGACGAGGAGTTCTTCGAGGCGCTCAAGGCCGGCGTCCTGGAAGCGGACGCCCTGGTGCGCAGTGAGTCCGCGGGCCGCGCCCAGAAGTCCATGGCCACGACGCTCACCCTCGCGATCGCGGTGTGGCCCTGGCTCTATGTGGTGCAGGTGGGAGACAGCCGCTGCTACTACTTCTGGGACGGGGCGCTACGCCAGGTCACCCGGGATCAGACGATGGCACAAGACCTGGTGGATCGGGGGGCGCTCCCCGCCGACCGCATGGCCGCGTCGCCGTTCAGTAACGTGCTGGCCAGTGCCATCGGTGGTCCGGAGCCGACGCCCGAAGTCAGCCGGCTGGACATCCGCCGCCGCGGCTGCGTCATCCTGCTGTGCAGCGACGGCTTGACCAAGCACGTCCCGGACGCCGAGATCGCGGAGCATCTCGGCGCCATGCAATCGGCGGAGCAGGTGTGCCAAGCGCTGCTCGAACTCGCGCTCGAGCGCGGCGGCAGCGACAACATCACGATCCTGGTCGGCCGAGCCCCGCCCTCCAAGTAGTCGCGGCGCGCTAGCGCGGCACGCCGAGCCGCTGCAGCGCCTGGACCGAGGGCGGGAACCCGGGCTCGACTTCGACGGCGCGCCGATAGGCGGCGATCGCCTCGTCGCGCCGGCCGGCGGCGAGCAGCGCTTCTCCGAGACTGTCGAAGGTATTGGCCGAGCGCGGGTAGACGCGCGTGTTCAACCGGAACGCGCCGATCGCCTGCTCCGTCGACCCTCCCCCCAAAAGACGGTACCCCACCGCATTGACGTCGGGCTCGAGACTGCGGAAGCGATTCCGCACGGCATCCTGCGCCGCGCGCAGGGCGCGCTCGGCACCCGCTGTGTCGCCGGCGGCGAGCGCGAGGGCGACGACGTCCATCACCGGCGCCGCGCTGTCCTCGGTCACGATCGCCGCGAGCGCGGGATCCACGCCGTCGCGGTACGCGGTGGCCGTCAGCGGCGCGTAGATCGCGGGCGGCACGAAGCTGCGGCGGTCGAACTCGTTCGGCGCCTGGTGGAACACCGTCGAGATGTTCACCGCGACATGACTCGCCGGGAGCACCAGCGGCCGATGGTCGCCGTACTGGCTCGGCCGCTGGCCACTCGGCTCGCCCACCAGCGTCGCCTGCGTCCATGCTTCGAGCAGGTTGGCGAACTGCTGGCCCGCCGAGAACGTGCGCCGCCCGATGATCACGAACAACCGGTCGCGCCGGTCGAGCGCCGGCCGCCGCAGGATCTGCTGGATCGGGTAGCGGTTGAGCCCGCCGTTTCCGCCCAGGTTCTCGCGGATGTCGATCACGAGCCGCGCGATCGGTGCCGTATCGGCGAGCGCGAACACCTCGTCCCATTGCGCGCGGTTCGAGCCCGACTGCGGTCCCGGGACCACGGCGCGCATGCAGACGTACAGTGTGCGTCGATCGGGGAGGATCGTCCACCAGAACAGCCGATCGGGGTTCTGCTCCCAGGACGGCGGCGCGGATTGCCGCAGCGTGACCCAGCCGCTCATGTCGATCGGGATCGGCCCCTGCCCATGCCGGAACCGGCCGGCCGGCGCGACGACGACCGTGTCCACCCGCCCGGTCCGCTCGATGACGAGCGTCAAGTGCTCCGCATCGCGCGCCAGGCCGAGGCCGTCCACGATCTCCGGGATCATGAGCCAGAACGGGGCCCAGGCGCGGACCCACCAGTCGTTTTCGTGCGGGATGACGGTCGCCGCAGCGGTGACCGCCTCGTCGGCGCTGGAGCGGCCGATGCGCAGGACGCGCGCCCCCACGAGATCGGCGTGAGCGGAATCCGCGCGCCGGACGAACAGACCGTCCTCGAAGGAGTAGAGCTCGAGCGGATAGTAGCGCAGTCCGAGCGCCGGGTCGGGCTCGACATTGGTATGGGCATCGCCGATCAGGGCGACGAGCCGCAGCAGCTCGACCAGGCGCTGATTCTGACTCAAGGCCGGGAGGCGGCGGTCGAGGCGGGTCCCGGCCGAGTCCCATTGCGCTGTGGTGATATTGGCAAAGGGTGCCGGGTGGCGCCGGGGGAGCTCGCGGGCGAGCAGCCGCAGGTCGGAACGCCAGCCGGCAGTGCCTGGACGGGGCGCGGTTTGCGCCGCGAGCGTCGCACTCCCGCAGAGGATGGCGCAGACGAGCAATCGGCGCATGAAGGCACCTTGTGTGAATGTGACTTCCCGACGGGCGGCCCGGCCCTCGGAGTTTCAATCTCCTGCTCGCCAGATCGAGGCGCGAGGCTCATCTTTGCAGGCCGTGTCCGACCTGGCCACTCTCTCCCTGGCTCTGCTGGTGCTGTGCGCTGGTACGCCGGTGCGCCCGCTGCTCGCCCAATGCCCCGATGGCTCACCGCCGCCCTGCGCGCGCGCGGCCGCAGCCCCCACCCCGAGCGCCAACAGTGTGGGCGTGATGCTGTTCGACAACATCAGCCGCGACACGGCCTACGCCTACCTGTCCGATGGCCTGGCCTCCGAGATCGCCACCAGCCTGGCGCGGGTCCCTCGGCTCGAGGTGCGCAGCCCTGGCGCCGTGCGCGGCGCCCAGCGCGGCATCGCGTCCGATCCGCGAACGGTCGGACGTCGGCTCAATGTCCGCTACGTGGTGGAAGGCGACTTCCAACGCGGCGGAGATCGGATCCGGATCTCCGTGCGCCTGGTGGTGCTGCCGAGTGGCACGCAGCGCTGGAGCGAAGCCTACACGCGCCCGATCACGGACCTGCTCGCCGTGCAGGAAGAGATTGCCAGCGCCGTGGCGACGGCGATCGCCGGCCAGCTGCTTCCCCAGGACCGCACCGTGCTGGCCCAGCGCCCAACCCGCAACCCAGAAGCCTACGATCACTTCCTCCGAGGCAACTTCTTCCTGGCGCAACGCTCGCCGGGCGGGACGGCCCGCGCCATCGAGGAATACCGGGCGGCCGTGCGGCTGGACTCGGCGTTCGCGCAGGCCGAGGCGCGCGTCGCCTTCGCCTACGCCCTGTACGCCAGTTGGGGATGGGACTATCCTGGCGTGCCGTTCGACAACCTCGTCGCTTCCGGGTTTCGCGCCGCCGACCAGGCCCTGGCGCTCGATTCGACACTGGCCGACGGCTGGATGGCCCGCGGGGTGCTGCTCTACGTGCGCAACCCGCGGACCCTGGACGGGGCCATGGCGGCGCTGGAGCGCGCTTCGCGGTCCGATGCGCGCAACGCCGAAACGTGGCACCAATACGCGTTCATTCTGTCGATGGTCGGTCGCTACGAGGACGCCGTCGTCGCGTTCCGGCGCGCCCTCGCCTTGGAGCCCCGGCGCGCCATCTCCTGGGGGGAGATGGCGGAGGTGTGCGAGAAGATGCGCCGGGACGGGGAAGCCCTGACGGCCTACGACAGCTCGGTGGCGGCGGACCCGGAGTTCTATGGGGGCTACTCCCTGCGGACCTGGGTCCACCTGCGTCGGGGCGACGTCGCCGCCGCGCGCGCCGATGCGCTGGCCGCGACGCGATTGAGCCCGGTAGGCGAGGAGTACTACGGTCTCGCACCCCAGGCCGCCGTCGCGGCGGCGGACGGGGACACAACTCTGGCCCGGCATCTCATGGAGCAGGCGCTAGCGCCTTTCGCCACACGGGCGATGGGACCCGTTCCCGCGCTCATCGTCGGGGCTGGACTCGTGTCCGCCGGTCAACGGGATCTCGCACTGAACTGGATCGAACGGGTGGAGCCGCGGGGCGCACTCCTGTGGTGGGCGCTGGAGTTCCCCGAGTTCGATGCCGTGCGTGGAGAGCTGAGGTTCCAGCGGGTGATCGACGAGAGCCGGCCGCCGGGGGCGAAATGAGACCGGCGCCGATCGCCATCCTCGATGAGCCAGCCGTCGCGCGGCTGCTCCAGTACCGGGATCTCATTCCCGCGGTGGCGCAGGCGCTGGCCGACCTGTCGGCGGGCCGCGTCGTCCAGCCGGTACGCTCGGTCCTCCCGATCGCGCCGCACCAGGGTTTCTTCGCCGTCATGCCCGCCTTTGCCGACGCGATGGGGGCCAAGCTGGTCACCTTCTATCCCGGCAACCAGGGCATCCCGACCCACCACGCAGTGATCGTACTGTTCCGCGCCGAAACCGGCGAGCCGCTCGCCATGATGGACGGGCGCCTGATTACCGAGATGCGCACGGCGGCCGCCTCGGCGGTGGCGACGCAGCATCTCGCACGGCCGGAGGCAACGGTGCTCGCGATCCTCGGCTCCGGCGTGCAGGCGCAGAGTCATCTCGAAGCACTGCGGCACGTCCGGCCCTTCACCGACGTCCGAGTCTGGAGTCCGCGCAATGCCAGGACGTTCGCCGAGCGTCACGGCGTGAACGCCGCGGCCACCCCCGAGGAGGCGGTGCGTGGCGCGGACGTCGTGGTCGTCGCCACGAGCGCGCGGACGCCCGTCTTGGAGGGGCGCTGGCTGTCGCCCGGGACGCATGTCAATGCGGTCGGGGCTACACGACCCGAGTGGCGAGAGCTGGATGACGATCTGGTGACGGGCGCCCGGGTCTTCGTCGACTCCCGCGAGGCGGCGCTGCGGGAGTCCGGCGACGTGATGGCGGCACGCGCCGTCGCCGCGGAGATCGGTGCGGTGGTCGCGGGCGTCGATCCCGGACGGCGGAGCGCGGAGGAGACGACGCTGTTCAAATCGGTCGGGGTCGCCGTGGAAGACATCGCCTCCGCCGCCCTCGTATACCAGGCCCACCAACGTGCCCACGGCGCCTGAAGCCGTCCGGCCCATCGACCTGGCCGAGATCCGGGAGGCGCGTGCGCGCATCGCGGGGACCGTCGTGCGCACGCCGTTGGTCCGCCTGGAGCTGGGACCGGACTACCCGGATATCCGGCTCAAGCTCGAGAACCTGCAGCCGATCAACGCTTACAAGCTGCGGGGCGCCGCCAATGCCGTGGCCATGCTGTCCGCATCCGATCGGGCGCGAGGCGTGTGGACGATCAGCGCCGGCAATGCGGGTCAGGGTGTCGCGTACGCGGCGCGGAAAGCGGGCGTGCCCTGCACCGTCGTCGCGATCGAGACGGCGCCTGCCGCGAAGATCGAGCGCATGAAGGCGCTCGGCGCGAAGCTCATTCCGGTGTCGTACGAGGCCGCGTGGAAGGCGCTCGACGAACGCGGGTTTCCCGGAGCCGAAGGGACGTTCGTGCACCCGTTCGACGATCACAACTTCATCACCGGTCACGCCACGATGGGCCTGGAGATTCTCGAAGACGCGCCCGACGTGGTCGCGGTCATTGCCGCCATCGGCGGCGGCGGACTCATCACGGGCGTCGGCAGCGCGGTCAAGGCGCTCAAGCCGGAGGTCCGGGTGTGGGGCGCGGAGCCCGAGACGGCGGCGCCGGCCGCGCTGTCGTTCGCCATGGGGTCGCCACAGGTCTTCAAGGAATGGCAGGCGTCGTTCGTCGACGGTGCCGGCGGCCAGAGCCTGTTCCCCCGCATGTGGCAACGGATGCAGCCGGTGGTGGACGGGTGCATCGTGGTCACCCTGGAAGAGACGAAGCGCGCCATGCGGCTCATGGCGGAAAAGGCGCGCGTCATCGCGGAAGGCGCGGGCGCCCTGCCCCTCGCGGCCGCACTGACGGGGAAGGCCGGTCGCGGTCCAATCGTGGCCATCGTGTCCGGCGGAAACATCGATCTGAAGAAGTTCTGCGAGCTGATCGGATCGGCGACGTAAGCCTTGTTTAGACCGGAACCGCGCGCCACTATTCGGGGCAGTCCATCGCAACGACACAAGGGAGTCCCGCACATGACGACTACCGCTCTCATCACGTATGCACTTCTCGGGTTTGGCGCTGCCAGTCGAGCCCTGGTTGCCCAACAGCCGGTCGAGCCGCCGCTCACTGGACGGTGGGACATTACCTACAACACGCCGGCCGGCGATTACCCGTCCTGGCTGGAGGTGGGGTGGTCCGGCGACCGCATCCTCGTGGGTCGGTTCGTGGGTCGCGTCGGCAGCGCCCGGCCGATTTCTAGAATCGCGTTCTCCCGAGATACGCTCCGTTTCTCCGTTCCTCCCCAGTGGGAAGCCGGCGACAACGACCTGCAGTTCGAAGGTGTACTGGACCATGACCGACTCTCAGGCTGGATGACGGACCCCGCCGGCAACCGCCTGGCCTGGAGCGCACGCCGGGCTCCGACGCTCCGGCGCAGCACCATGCCGCGCTGGGCCCGTCCCATCACGCTCTTCAAAGGCGTTGATCTGAGCAGTTGGAAGCCCATCGGGTCCAATAGTCAGTGGAAGGTGGTCAACCACGTGCTCACGAATGCCGCCGCCGGAGCCAACCTCGTGACCCGGGACAGCTTCACCGACTTCAAGTTGCACGTAGAGTTCCGCTACAGCGCGGGTGGCAACAGCGGCATCTACCTGCGGGGCCGATACGAAGTGCAGGTCGAGGACACGCCCGGCATGGAGCCCAAGAATGACGGCCTGGGTTCGATTTACGGGTTCCTGACACCCAGCGAGATAGCCGCGAAGCAGCCGGGGGAATGGCAATCGTACGACATCACGCTGGTGGGCCGGACGGTGACGGTCGTACTCAACGGACGGCGCATCATTTGCGAGCAAGCCATCCCCGGTATCACCGGTGGCGCTCTGAACAGCGATGAATTGGCCCCAGGTCCGATCTTCCTCCAGGGAGATCACGGGCCCGTCGAGTACCGCAATATCGTGCTGACGCCGGCCAGCGCCGCGGGCCCACAGTAGGCCGGGCATGGCCTTCCGCCACGCCGCTGTTCTCTTGCGCCGCGTCCTGACCGCTAGGACGATCGCTGCTCGAGGGTAGTGCGCTCTTGAACGCTCCGGCCTGCTCCGTTTCGGATCCATCTCGCTGAC
>JBGPIW010000046.1:0-10246 GCA_041485045.1 Gemmatimonadota bacterium
CGTCTCGACCCGGTACCCGTCGCCCAGTTGGGGCGGGGTTTTGTCCAGGTCAGCGATGACGTTCACCCGCTGCTCTTCGACGCCGAGCGCTGAGACCTTGGTAAAGCCGGACGGCTCGACGAGCCGGACATGGGCTTCGAGTGGGCGATCGCCGCCCCACTCGGTGACGATCATCCGGTCGCCGGGCTTGACCTTCACAGCGTCTTCGGAGAGCAGGTCGGCGACGACTTCCAGCCGTGCCGGGTCGCCCAGCTCGAGCAGCGGCGTGCCCGCGACGACCACGCGCTCGCTCTTCTCCGGAATACGGAGGACCTGGCCACGTACCGGAGAGACAAGCCGGAGGACACCCCCGGCGACCGTCGACGCGGCGCGCGCCTGCTCGACGTCGTGCGCGGCCGCTTGAGCGCGGAAATCGGCCGCCTCCACGCGCTGTATACCAGTCGTCTCGGCGAGCGCAGCCTGCTCGCGCTGCTCGGCCGAAAGCAGGTTCCGCGTGAACAGCGACTCGGCGCGCCAGCGCGCACGCCGCGCCTGGGCCAGTGCCGCCCGCGCTTCCGTGACCCCGGCCGCACTCGCACTCTGCGCGTCCTCCGATGCGTGCAGGCGTGCGACCGCTTCCTGGCGCCCGCGGGGGTCGAGCGGTGCCGCGAAGAGCTGGGCCACGACGGCCCCGCGATCGACGGACGCCCCTTCCACGAGCGCGAGCCGCGAGACTCGCCCGGCCACCGGCGCCACCACGACGTACCGATCGCGCACCCGGGTGCGACCCTCTTCGTCGACGGTCACCTGGAGGGGACCGAGGCTCGCGATCGCGAGGTCGACGGGCACCGGCACCGGGCGCAGCGCGTAGGCGACGAGCGCCAACGCGAGGGCCCCCACGACTCCCCATCCGATCTGCCGCCGCCCGAGGCTCATGATCAGTCTCCCGTCTTGAGCACGGCCACCAGATCCAAGCGGTCGATGCGACGCCGCACGATCAGGGCCGAGATGGTCGCCGCCACCGCGACGACCGCCGTCGCATACACGAAGGTGCCCGCCCGCATGACGAAGGGCAGCCGGTAGAGCTCGGTGTTGAATGCGAGCGTGAGCAGCGCCGCGCCGCCGTATCCGAGCGCAAAACCCACCGGCACGGCCAGCAACAGCAGGGCGCCTTGCTCCTCGAGCAGCATCCGCGAAGTCTCGCCGCGCGTGAACCCGAGCACGCGCATGCTGGCCAGCTCCCGTGCCCGTTCGCTCAGTGCGATCCGGGCGGCGTTGTAGACCATGCCGAAGGCGATCAGGGAAGCGAAGGCGATCAGGAACATGGTCGACACGTTGTGGCTACGGGCGAGCGTCTCCTCGAAACTCTGCAGCGCCCCCTCCCGCACGGTGACGCCTGCAACGGCCGGGACCCGTTTCAGGGAGGCGTACAGGGCCGGCGCGGCGGCCGGATCGACGGCGAGAAAGGCGCCGGAGACAGTGCCGCCTTCACGGAGGAAACGGTGGAGCGCCGCGATATCCATATACGCGGATGTGCCCAGCGGCTCGTCCACGAGGCCCGCCACCGGCATGTCGCGCACGGGCCGGGCACCTTCGAGCACTTCGACCCGCACCAAATCCCCGGGGCGGACGCGCAGGATGTCGGCCAGCTTGTCGGTGAGCAGCAGCCCGTCGGGCGGGAGCGGAACGCGACGTAGCCGCCAGTCGATCACGCGCCGCAGCTGGCCGTCGGGCTGGAGGCCTTCGATGGCCGTCCGGCGAAAGCGGTGTCCCGCGACCAGCCGGACGGACACCGCGCGGAACGGCTCCGCCCGGAGGACGCCGGGGAGGCGCGACAACTCGTATCGAACGCGGGCGGGCCGGGGTTGGGAGAAGGTGACGGTGGCGTCCTGGCGCTCTCGCACATCGAACTCGAAGTCCGCCATCTGGCGGATGGCGTCGAGCGAATAGCGGCCGACGATGATGACCGCGAAGCCGAGCCCGATGCCCAGCGCGGTGAGCGCCGCGCGGCCGGGGCGGCGCTCGATGTTGCGCAGCACCATCCGGCCCACGGGCGACAGCAGGCGGTGCAGCCCCAGACGTTCCAGCACGCCCTGGCGGAACCGCGGCGGCGGCTCCGGCCGCATCGCTTCGGCAGGCGCCAGTGCGACCGCGCGTCGCACGGCGCTCAGGGTTCCCAGCAACGCGGCGGCGATGCTGACGGCCGCGGCGAGCCCCACGGCGCCGGCGCCCACTGTGAAGTGCAGCACGGGGAAATGGTAGAAGGCGCCGTAGAGGGCGGTGAGCTGCTTGCCCAACCAGAGGCCGAACAACACCCCGCCAGCCGTGCCGGCGAGCACGACGACCAGCACCAGCTTCACATAGTGCGCCCCGACAGCCAGGTTGCCGCAGCCGAACGCCTTGAGCACGCCGATCTGCGCGCGCTGGGTTGCGACGAGTCGCGCCAGGACGACGTTCAACAGGAATGCCGCCACGCCGAGGAAGATGGCCGGGGTGATTGTGCCGGACACACGCAGCTGCTTGAGCTCGTCGGTGACGAACCGATTTGACACCTGGTCCCCCCGGTCATACGCGCCGAGCCCGCCGTAGGGGGCCAGCACGCGGTCGAGGCGCGCGATGACTTCTCGCTCGTCGGCGCCCTGTGTCAGGGACAGCGTCACGTCGTTGAACGCGTCGCGCAGATCGAAGGCGGCGGCCAGACCGTCCCGACCGAGCCACAACACGCCGAAGCGTCGGTCGTCGGGAAAGAGCCAGCCAGGGCCGAGTTGATAAACGTATTCGGGTGACAGCGCGATCCCGACCAGGCGCAGCGTCTGCCAGCGGCCGTTGAACACCGCTCCCAGCGTGTCACCGACGCGCAGGTGGTTCGCGCTGGCGAACGCTTCGCTCACGATTGCCTCGTTGCGGCGACCCGGCTCTACCCAACGGCCGGCGCGCAGGTGCAGGTCGTCGAGCAGCGGGCGCGCCCGCTCGGGTATCGAGACGAGGCGCCCGATCGCGGGCTCCGCGAGCCCCGGCACGGCCAGCGTCACGTGCGCGACGACCCGGGTCTGCACCCGCTCCACTCCCGGAACCGCGGCGAGGCGCCGGGCCACCGCCTCGGGCGCGCGGGACAGCGGCGCGAAGACGTCGGCGAAACGGTACTCGCGGTAATACAGCGCCTGCGACAGCCGCAGCGAGTCATAGGCGGTCCGCAGCGTGACGACCGTGGCCACCCCGCAGGCGACGATCAACGCCACTGCGGCCATTTGCCCGCGCAGGTGCCAGAGGTCGCGCAGGACCTTGCGGTCGAGGACGCTCACCATTGCAGCGTGTCCACCAGCGCTCGCACGGGGTTGCGCTCGATCGCGGCGATCTGGCCGCTGTGCATGCGGATCACCCGGTCGCCCATGCCGCCGATCGCGACGTTGTGCGTGATGATCGCCACGGTGGTGCCGAGCTCGCGGTTCACGCGCTCCAGCACCTCGAGCACGAGCTTGCCGGTCTGGAAATCGAGCGCCCCGGTCGGCTCGTCGCACAGCAGCACGTCGGGTTGTTTGGCGATCGCGCGAGCGATGGCAACGCGCTGCTGCTCTCCTCCCGAGAGCTGCGCAGGGAAGTGATCGAGCCGTTCTTCCAGGCCGACGAGCGCAAGGGCGCGTACCGCATCCATGGGGTGCGCCGCCATCTCGCACACGAGCTGCACGTTCTCCCGGGCGGTCAGACTCGGGATCAGGTTGTAGAACTGGAACACGAACCCGACGTGCTCGCGGCGAAAGCGCGTGCGCTCGCGCTCGCCGGCTGCGGTGAGGTCGTGATCGAAGAAGCGCACCGAGCCGGTGGTCGGCACATCGAGCCCACCCAGGATGTTGAGCAGCGTCGACTTGCCGCTGCCCGACGGCCCCAAGATGACCACGAACTCCCCGCGATAGAGCTCGAGGGACAGCGAGCGCAGCGCGTGGACAAGGACGTCACCCAGCCGGTACACCTTCGACAGGTCGCTGGCGCGGAACACGGCTTCCGCGACAGCGGCGGGCTGCCGCGCCGGGATCACGCCAGATGCGGGGGCCGCGGTCATGCATCAATACGTAGTCCGTGCCGGACGACTGCTCTGTGAAGGATCCCTGAAGCGGGCTTCAGGCCGGCGTTACACTGTGAGGTGGATGACCCCTTCCTCCAGCGCCCGCCGAACGGGCACGCCGGCGCCGGCCACCAGCTCCAACATCCGTGTGTTCTGCGGCAGGACTTCGGCAGTGACCTCGGCGATGCCGTGGTCGTGGGCGACGCCCAGCAGGTGCTTCAGGAGCACCGTGCCGATGCCGCGGTTCTGGCTCTTGTCCTCGACCACGATGCCGAGCTCCGCCCGAACCGTCTGGCCGTCACGCGCCGGCAAGATGTCGTAGCGCACGACGCCGGCGAGGTGCGCTGCAGCGTCCGGGGAGAGCGTGGCGACCAAGGCCACGCGGCGGTCGAAGTCGAGCTCGGTCAGATAGGCGAGGTCCCGGGGGGAGAGGACGGGCTTGTACTCGAAGTACCGCAGGTAGACCGACTCCGGGCTTAAGCGGCTGTGGAACTCGGAGAGACGCTGCTTGTCGTCCGGCCGGATTGCCCGCACCCAGACCGGGGTCCCATCACGCAGCACGTCCGCCGCCGCATACGCCCGCGCCTCCATGGAGCAGGAGCCTAGCTCGCCCAATGATGCCGGACCAGGGCTTGCCGTCTCGGGAAGCGGGGGAGCAGTTTACATCCTGACCATGGCAGCCAAGCGCTCAGCTCGCCCCGTGGCACAACCGCGCGGCCTCGAAGACCGATTCCGGCGCCTCGTCGCGGCCAGCGAGGCGATTTACTCTCAGCACACGCTGCCGGCGGTGCTGCAGGAAGTCGTCGATGCGGCCCGCACCGTGGTTGGCGCCAAGTATGCCGCTCTGGGGGTCATGGCTCCCGACGAGCAATCGCTCGAAAGCTTCGTGACCTCCGGGATGGACCAGGTGCTCCGGGAGCGCATCGGAGAGTTGCCGCACGGGCACGGCCTGCTGGGCCTCGTGATCCGCGAGCGCAAGCCGATTCGCACCGCCGATATCGCCCGGCATCCGCAGCGGTACGGTTTCCCGCAACACCATCCGCCGATGCACACGTTCCTCGGGGTCCCGATCATGAGTGCCGGGAAGGTGTTCGGCAATCTGTACCTCACCGAAAAGGTGAACGCGGAGGAGTTCGACGAGGAGGACGAGGACATCGCCGTCTTGCTCGCCTCGCAGGCGGCCGTGGCGGTGGAAAACGCCCGGCTGAGCGAAGGGAGTGCTCACCTGCTCGCACAGGTCCGGTCAATGCAGCGCCAGCGCGACCTCTTTTTCGCGATGATGAACCACGAGCTGCGCAACGCGTTGACCGGGGTGTACGGCTGGGCGGAGCGGCTGGTGCGCAAGAAATCGCCGGAAACCGCTGAGCAGGCGGCGCAGGAAGTGTACGAGGGTACCGAGCGCACCATCACACTGTTGAACAACTTTCTCGATCTCTCCCGGCTCGACGCGGGGCGGCTGCAGGCGGTCCGGCGCGAAGTGGATCCGGCGGCGGTGGTGCGCCGGGTGCTCACGGGGTTCGAGCCGGTAGCGGAGCAGAAGCAGCTGACGCTGAGCGCGCACCTTCCGGACGATCCCCCGGTGCTCGAGACCGATCCAGTGCGGCTGCAGCAGATCCTGGTCAATCTCGTGAGCAACGCGGTGCGTCACAGCCCGGTGGGTGGGCGCGTCGAGGTCGGGGTGCGGGTCGATACGACCGCGGTCGAATTCTCGGTACGCGACGCAGGTCCCGGGATCCCCGTGGAAGTCCAAGAGCGCATCTTCGAGCCGTTCGAGCGTTTCGACACCTCATCGGGGCAGGGCACGGGACTCGGACTTCCGGTCTCCCGGCGCTTGGCCGAGGTGCTGCGCGGCCGTCTGTGGGTGTCCAGCGTACCTGGAAAGGGGGCGGTCTTTACCCTGGCTCTTCCGCTCGCGCTCCCCGAATGAAGGTTTCTTCATAGTAGCCTTAAGAAGTGTTTAGCGCCGCCTTCATAAACTGGATCCCATGAAAATCCTTGTCGTGGAAGACGACCGGAAGGTCGCAGGCTTCATCGAGCAGGGGCTGCGGGAAGAAGGCTACGCGGTGGACGTGGCGCCTGATGGCGATGAAGCGACGATGCTGGCACACGTGTACGAATACGATCTCGTGGTCCTCGACGTGATGCTCCCCAAAAAGAACGGTCTCCAGGTGGCGGCCGAGCTGCGCCGGGAAGGGCGCAAGACCCCGATCCTGATGTTGACCGCCCGGGACACCACCGAAGACGTGGTGCGCGGGCTGGACGCAGGAGCCGACGACTACATCACCAAGCCGTTCAAGTTCGAGGAGCTGCTGGCGCGGGTGCGGGCGCTGGTGCGCCGCGGTGGGGCGGCTCGCACGGAGCTCCTGGTCTACGGTCCGATCGAGCTGGATCGGCTGAAGCACAAGGTACGGGTGGCCAGCAAGCCGGTGGAGCTCACGCCGAAGGAATTTCACCTGCTGCAGCATTTCCTGCTGCATCCCGAAGAGGTCGTGCGCCGTACCGAGCTGCTCGAGAAGGTCTGGGACATGCACTTCGATCCGGAGAGCAACGTGGTCGACGTGCACGTCGGCAACCTGCGGCGCAAGCTGCGCCAGGCGGCCGGGCACGACCTGATCCACACCGAGCGCGGCGTCGGGTTCCGTCTCCAGCAGCCTGACGAGAGCTGGCAGACCGCGTGACGCAGTCGCTCCGGCGGGCCCTCGCCGTGCGGTTCGCGGCGACGATGGCCGTCGGACTCGCGGGGACGTCGGTAGCGATCTGGCTGGCGGCGTCACGCGTGTTGCACCACCAGGTGGACCAGGGCATCGCCGCGATGGCGTTCGTCGCTGCGAACGAGCTGGAGCGCACGGCCCTGTGCTCCGATCGCGGGCACGTCATGGCCCTGGACGCGCTACGCTACCGTCACGACATCAACCGATACATCGTGTTCCGGGATCCGAGCTGTATCGCCACCCGTGCCATTCCCGGTTGGGCGATGGATCTGCCGGCGGACACCGCGGCCCTCCGCGCCGCCCGGACCGACACGGCGACCTTCAGCGAAGCCCGCTGGCACGATATGGCCATGCGGTCCGCGTACGTCGCCGTGGACGGGAGCGCTCCGTCAGGGCAGCGCGTGATCCAGGTGGCGACGTCGCTCGACCGGGTGCAGGCCCTGCAACGGCTGATGCTCGTCGGGCTCCTGGGCATCGTGCTCCTCGGCACCAGCGCGACGTTCGCCGGCGCGTGGTGGCTGGCGGGCTCGGCGGTACGACCGGTCATGGAGATCACCGAGCAGGCGCAGCACATCGAAGCGGGCACGTTGGATCAGCGGCTGTCCGCACACGCCACCGCGGACGAATACCGTGGGCTAGTCGGCGTCCTGAACCGGATGCTCGACCGGCTGAGCGCCGCGTTCGCGTCACAACGACGCTTCACCGGCGACGTGAGCCACGAGCTGCGCACCCCGCTCACGGCGGTCCGGGGCGAAATCGAGGTGGCGCTGCGTGCCGACCGCAGCCCGCGGGAGTACCAACGAGTGTTGCACAGCGCGCTCGAAGAGATCGACCGGATGACCACGATGACCGAAGAGCTGCTGCTGATCAGCCGGGCGGAAGCAGGATTGATCGTGCTGCAGCGCGAGCCGACCGACATCGCCGGGGAAGTCGATGGGGTGCTCGATCGCCTTCGTCATCGCATCGCGGAAAAAGATCTGCGAATCGAGCATGACGCGGCCGCGGATGGGACGGCCACGCTCGATCGGGGTCTCGTCGTCCGCCTCCTCGACGAGCTGTTGGACAATGCCGTTTCCTATTCCGACGAAGGCGGACGCGTGATGATCCGCCACGAGCACAAGGACGGCCGGATCTTCCTCGTGGTAGAAAACACCGGTACGCCAATCTCGGACACGGACCTGCCCCACCTCTTCGAGGCGTACTACCGTGCCGACCTGGCCCGGACGCGCGGCACGGGGACCGGGCTCGGTCTCACAACCGCCCGCGCGATCGCGCGCCTGCACGGGGGCGATATCCGCGCATCGAACCGCCCGCCCCCTGACGGCGGGGCCCGCTTCGAAGTCGATCTGCCAATTCACTCCTGACCGGGAGGCAGCGCGCATGCCCGAGAAGCCGCCGTCGTCCGCCGTTCACCCCAAAGGCACCTTGTTCCTCGTCGCGCTGTATGGGCTCCTGTTCGTCCTCAGCTGGCTGGGCGTGTACGTGGGGCTCTACCTGCGGCGCGGGGGGGTGACGCCATGAACGTCGCCTTCTACGAGAAGCTCTGGATGTGGGCGGCCGCAGTGATCATCGCGGGTTTCGCCATCACGGTGGCCGTCGGCTACGGCGCCAGCGCGCTGCAGCCCCCCAGCCACGTGGAGACCATCGATCCCGGCAAGGTGTTCAGCGATCCCCGGTTCGCACAACGTGGCGTGACGCGCACCGAGCGCGGGGCGACCGTCGTCATGGTCGCGATGATGTTCACTTACAACCCCGCCGAGGTGCACGTGCCGGCGGGCAAGCCGGTCACCTTTCGGATGACGAGCATCGACGTCACCCACGGCTTCCAGATCGTCGGGACGAACGGCAACACGATGATCGTGCCCGGCTACGTGAGCCAGTTCACTACCACCTTCGTCCAGCCGGGCGAATACCTCATCGTGTGCAACGAATATTGCGGCGCCGCACATCACCTGATGTCGGCGAAGCTCATCGTGGATGCGGCGCCATGAACCGCGCCGACCGCCTCCCCCTGGCGAATTTCGGCGTGGCGTTTACGGCGTTCGCGGTCGCCGCCGCCATGGCCCTGATGCAAGCGCTGTCACGCGCCAGCCTCGACCTGCCGTTCCGCAGCGCCAGGTTGTACTACCTGTCGGTGACGGCTCACGGCGTCCTCATGGCGCTCGTGTTTACGACGTTTTTCATCGTAGGGTTCGGGTACGTCGTCGCGACGCGAACCCTGCAGCGGCCGCTGGTCGGCCGCGGCATCGCCTGGACCGGCTTCTGGGTATCGCTCACGGGCACTGCCCTCGTCGTCGCGGCCATCCTCTCCGGCCGCGCCAGCGTGCTGTACACGTTCTACCCGCCGCTGCAGGCGCACCCCGCGTTCTACATCGGCGCGGCCCTGCTCATCGTGGGAAGCTGGTTGTGGTCCGTGACGATGGTGCGCACCTATCGGGCCTGGCGCCGCGAGCACCCGACCCAACCCGCGCCGCTGGCGATGCACGGCATGCTCGTGACCGCCATTCTGTGGCTCATCGCCACGCTCGGCGTGGCGATCGAGGACGTGGTGCTGCTGATCCCCTGGTCGCTCGGGATCACGAAGACCATCGACCCGATGCTCGCCCGGATGCTGTTCTGGTACTTCGGGCACCCGCTCGTGTACTTCTGGCTGCTGCCCGCGTACGTCGTGTGGTACACGATCTTCCCCAAGGTGGCGGGCGGGAAGCTGTTCAGCGATCCGCTGGGACGGCTCGTCTTCGTGCTTTTCCTGCTGCTCTCCACGCCGGTGGGGTTCCACCACGAGTTCATGGACCCCGGGATCCCCGCCGGATGGAAGTTCCTCCATTCGATGCTCACGATGTGGATTCTGTTCCCGAGCTTCGTCACGGCGTTCACGATCACCGCGTCGATGGAGATGGCAGGTCGCGCCCGGGGCGCCACCGGATTGCTGAACTGGCTCGGCAAGCTCCCCTGGGCGAACCCCACCTTCTCGAGCGTGGCGCTCTCGATGCTGCTCTTTGCGGTGGGCGGGATCGGCGGCGCGATCAACGCGTCGTACATGCTGAACTCGGTGGTCCATAACACCGCCTGGATCCAGGCGCACTTCCACCTGACCGTGGGGAGCGCGGTTGCGCTCACCTTCATGGGCACGGGCTATTACCTGGTGCCGCGGCTCCTGGGACGCGAGCTGGAGCTCGCGCTCCTGGCGCGGGTGCAGCCGTACCTGTGGTTCCTCGGTATGGCCCTGTTCTCGTTCTCGAACCACATCACCGGCCTGATGGGCATGCCGCGGCGCGTGTACGAGGCCTCCTACGGCGGGAGCCCGATCGCCGCCCAGTGGAAGATCCTCACCGGGGTCTCGGCGGTCGGGGGACTGCTTCTGTTTGCCAGCGCCACCTGTTTCGTGCTGGTGATGCTTGGCACCTGGCTGGCGGGCAAGAAGCGGGAGCCCGAGCCGATCGAATGGGCCGAGCCGCTCGAGCCGGTCGCGGCCAAGACCACCTGGCTCGATCGC
>JBGPIW010000047.1:0-10092 GCA_041485045.1 Gemmatimonadota bacterium
ACGATCCCCTCCGCCGGGTCGGGCGACGTGGTATTGCTCTCGGACACTTCGCTCGTCACGTGGCGGGCCGTGGCGAAGGATGGGGCGGACCTGCCGCCCGCGCTCGCGACCCCGCGGCCGGCGAAGCAGTTCGTTTCAGTGGGGGAGACGTATGATTTCGAGATCGTGCCGGTGGCCGGGCAAGTACTGCGGCTCGAGCTGCGCGATGGGCCGGTCGTGCTGGGGAGGCTCCCGATCGAGGTGCGATGAACGGTTACCCTGGCGGCAAGAATCCATCGAGCGCCGCGACAAACTCCTCCGTCGCCTCGACGTGCGGACAGTGCCCCACCGGTAGCTCGACCAGTTTCGCCGACAGGAGCTCCGCCAGCTCGCGCGACCCCTCGATCGGAATCGGATCGAACGTCCCATGGACGATGAGGGACGGGGGAGGAGGGACGGGGGACGAGAGCACCCGGAGCTTGGGTCGGAGGTCGTAGTCGCCCAGACTCGACCACACCGCCTGCTGGGTGCGCGCGGTCACACGAAACGGCGTGAGAAGCTTGGCGTCGGCGAAGTCCCGGAAATACCCCGCGACTGACAGCTCGAACGCCCGCCGCTGATAGGCAGCCGAATCGCGCTGCCGCAGGCCGCTCGAGCGCAGCTCCTCCCGCGCCCGCACGATCTCGGGCGCGCTCATCCGCTCGGCGAAGCGGCGCTCGAACTCGTCACGCAATCCCGCGGTGATCGACGCCGGCGACACGAGCGCCAGGCGCTCGACGCGTTCCGGATGCTCTAGCAGGTACAGCACGGCCAGGAGGCCGCCCCAGGAGTAGCCGCATAGCGTCAGCCGCTCGAGGCCGAGCGCCGCCCGCAACGCGTCCAGGTCGGCGACGTGCTCCCGCCAACCCACAGGGACCTCGCGGTCCACCGGTGACCTTCCCCCGCCGCGCTGGTCGTAGTAGAACAAACTTCGGCCGCGGGCGAGCCGGTCGTATTGGGGCAGGAGGTAATCGTGCTGCGCCCCCGGCCCGCCGTGCAGCACTACCACCAGCGGCCCCGACCCGACCCGCCGGGTGAAGAGGTCCACTGCGTTGACGCGCATCATCATGGGGGAGGCAAGATAGCGTTGACCGGAGACCGTCGGGTGATCGGAATCGCCGACCTGCTCGTGGTCGGGCTCGTCGGCGCCGCCGTCGCGGCGATCGTGACATTCGCGCGTGAGTTCCGCGCGCCTTACCTGCCGGCCATCCAGATCGACCTCGCCCCCGGCTCTTTGCCCCGCTACGTCCTCTACTCGCTCGTGCGCGGCGTCACGGCGCTCGCCATCTCCTATCTGTTCGCGTTCTGCTTCGGGCTCGCGGCGGCCAGCTCCCGCGCCGCGGAGCGCGCGCTGCTCCCGCTGCTCGACATCCTGCAATCGATACCCGTGCTGGGCTTCCTGCCGGGTCTCGTGCTCGGTCTCGTCGCGCTGTTCCCCGGGCGCATTACCGGCCTCGAGCTCGCGGCGATCCTGATGATCTTCACCGCGCAGGCGTGGAACCTGGCTCTGTCCTTCTATCAGTCGCTCGTGTCGGTGCCCGAGCCGCTGCGCGAAGCGTGTCAGCTCGCCGGCTGGCGCCGGTGGGAGACATTCCGGCGGCTTGAGGTGCCGGCGGCGGCGCAGGGACTGATCTGGAACGGCATGCTGTCCATGGCCGGGGGATGGTTCTTCCTGATGGTGAACGAATCGTTCCGGCTGGGCGACCACGACTTCCGGCTGCCGGGGATCGGCTCCTATATGAGCGTGGCGATCGAGCGCGGCGATCGCCCCGCCATGGTGCTCGCCATCGGCGCGATGGTCGTGATGATCGTCGCCGTCGACCGGCTGTTCTGGCGCCCGCTCGTCGTCTGGGGCCAACGCTTCCGGCTGGACGATTCGGCGGGCGATGCGCCGGCCACGAGCTGGCTGCTCGAGCTGGTGCGCCGCTCCCGCTGGCGCCGTCGCACCCGGGACATCCGGCGGCGGGCGCTGGATACCGCTCGTAGCGTCGTCCGGCCGATCCCGCTGCCGTTCCGGATGATCCCCGTACCCACCCCCTACGGCCTCGGCTCCACCATCCGCCGCGTGCTCGTGTACGGCACGATCGCACTGCTCGTGGCGGGTGCCGTCTGGGGTCTCTGGCAGCTCGTCCAGCTGATGGGAGGACTTGGCGCTCCGGAGTGGACCGCGATCCTGCGGGCGGCGGCGATGACGTTCGCGCGCGTGATCGCCGCCGTGGCGATCGGGACCGTCTGGGCGCTCCCGGCGGGCGTGTTGATCGGCCGCTCGCCCACCCTCGCTCGCGCGTTTCAGCCCCTGATCCAGATCGTGGCGTCGTTTCCAGCGCCGATGCTCTTTCCCCTCGTCGTGGTGGCGCTCGCCGCGCTCGGCGTGCCGTTCGGGACCAGCGCCGTGGTGCTGCTCGTGCTCTCGTCGCAGTGGTACATCCTCTTCAACGTGATCGCGGCGGTCGGCGCTACGCCGCCGCAGCTCGCCGAAGCGGCCGATGTGTTCGCCGTGCACGGCGCGGCGCGCTGGCGCCGGCTCTACCTCCCCGCGGCGTTCCCGGGGTTGGTGACTGGGTGGGTGACGGCGGCGGGCGGCGCCTGGAACGGGTCGATTGTGGCGGAATATTTGAACGCCGGGGGACGGCTGCACACCGCCACGGGGTTGGGGAGCCTCATCAGCGAGGCGACGGCGCACGCGAATTTCCCGCTGCTCACGGGAGGCGTGGCCGTCATGAGCGTGATCGTGGTGGGCTGGAATCGGCTCGTGTGGCGGCCCGCTTCACATCTCGCCCAGTCCCGGTTCGGGACGACGCAATGAGCGCTCCGACGTCGAGCGCTCCCATGCTCGAGGCGCGGCACGTGAGCCAGCGCTTCACCCAGCCGCACGGCCAGTCGCTCGAGGCGCTGCGCGACGTGAGCATGACGGTGCGCGAGCGCGAAGTGGTGGCGCTCGTCGGGCCGTCGGGATGCGGGAAGAGCACGCTGCTCCGCCTGCTCGTCGGGCTCGCCCGGCCGACCAGTGGTGGCGTGCTCTACCGCGGCGTCCCGGTGGACGGCGTCATCTCCTCCGCGGCGATGGTGTTCCAGTCGTTCGCGCTGCTGCCCTGGCTCACCGTGGAGCAGAATGTGGTGATGGGCCTCGCCGCGCGCGGCGTGGGGGAGAGCGACCGGCGCCTGGCGGCGGCCCGGGCGATCGGGCACGTGGGGCTGGCCGGTTTCGAGGGCGCGTACCCGCGCGAGCTGTCGGGCGGGATGAAGCAGCGTGTCGGCTTCGCGCGAGCCCTCGCCGTCGAGCCGGAGATCCTCTTCATGGACGAGCCGTTCGGAGCGCTCGACGCGCTGACCGCCGAGAACCTGCGTGCCCAGGTCGTCGAGCTGTGGCGGGACTCGTCCACGGGCGTGTCCAGCCTCGTCGTAGTCACCCACAGCGTCGAAGAGGCCGTGTACCTGGCGGGCCGGATCGTGGTGTTCGGCACGAACCCGGGACACATCCGGGAAGTGGTGGAGAATCCGCTGGCCTATCCCCGCGACGTGCGCGCGCCGGCGTTCGGCGACATGGTCGAGCGCCTGCACGCGGTCCTCACCGACACGCTGCTCCCCGAGCCGGAGCGAGCGGCGTCGGGGACTCCGGGCCACCTGGTGCCGCTGCCACGGGTGCATGTGCCCGAAGTGTTCGGCCTGCTCGCGCACCTTGCGGGCCGTCCCGACCAGAGCGGCCCGGTGTTCGAGCTCGGCGAGCGGCTCGGGGTGGACTACGATCGCATGACCGCCGTGGTCCGCGCAGCCGAGCAGCTCGGCTGGGTGACGACCCCGGGCGAGATCGCGCGCCTCACAGAGGCGGGGAAAGCCGTCGTGACGCTGGATGCCGCGGGGCGCAAGGCCGCGACGCGGCAGCGGATCCAGGAGCATCCGCTGTTCGTCCGGGTACTCGGCATGCTTCGCGAAGCAGACGGCACGCTCGACGACGACGATCTGCTGGCCGACCTGACGATCTGTTTTCCCTTCACGAAAGCGCAGGCGCTGATCCGGACGGTGGTGGAGTGGGGCCGGTACGCGGGACTGTGGGACCACGATACCACAGGGGGTCGCCTGGTTCTCATAGAGCGGTGAGGAGCACTCAATCTGAGCGACTCTTCATGCTGGCTTACCCATATTGCACAGGACGACTGGGTAACTGACTACTCTCGCTGTCTGCTCCTGTACCTCGGGCTGGTCGTGACGGTGATGTTCCAGAAGGAGGCTGCACCCAATTCGCCGGGGCGCTCGCCGCCCATCACAGGAATGAAGCTGGGCCGGTCATGCTCGCCTGCATGGCCTGCGATCCGGAGCACCGCGAATTGCCGCTGATCGTGCAGTCCTGGCGCCTATCGCCTCTTGTATGGTGCATCGGGCACTAGCGCATGGATCGGCCGGATGACCCAGGAGTGACGCGCGGAGATTGGCGCGGATCAACAAGAGGGTGGACCATGATCGTGCCGGGTGCGGTCTCGAGGCCGGATGAAGGCGGAGAATCGGAAAGCGGTCAGGCCGCGGAGGGCTGGCATGGCTGGGACGGATAGCGGCTTGGCCGCAGACCTCGGTGCGGAACTCGCGAAACGTGGCATTGAGCTCGGGCCGGTCATCGGTCGCGGGGCCATGGCCGTGGTCTACCGCGCGTTTGATGCCAGACACGATCGTTCGCTGGCGGTAAAGGTGCTGAGCCCGGATGCGGCGGACAAGGAGGGTGCCGCGAGGTGGACAGGCGAGATCAGCGCCGTGGCGCGGCTGCGCCATCCGAACATCCTCCCCCTCATCGATTCCGGCGCGACGGCCAGTGGCGCAGAGTACTTTCTGATGCCGCTTGCCGAGGGCGAAACGTTGCGAGCGCGTCTCCAACGGGGACCGTTGCCGATCCCGGAAGCGGTCCGGTACGCCCGCGAGATCGCCGAGGCACTCGCGTACGCCCATGCCGAGGGCCTCGTCCACCGCGACGTGAAGCCGGAGAACACCCTGCTCGAGGGTGGGCACGCCGTGCTGGTCGACTTCGGACTCGCGCGCTGGATGGACCCGGACGCTAGTCGATCGCGCTTTCAATCCCAGGTTGGTCGGGTCGTCGGGACGCCGGCCTACATGAGTCCGGAGCAATTGGCGCCTGCCGGCTCCATCGACGGCCGAGCCGATCTGTTTTCCCTGGGCATCATGCTCTACGAAATGCTAACCGGCGCGGTGCCTTTCCCTTCGAGCAGCATGCCGGGCTTGCTGATGGAGCGTCTGACAGGTCGCTTCGAGCCGGTCACTGCGTTGTGTCCAAGAGCCCCGGTTTTGCTCGATCGAGTCGTTGGTCGAGCCCTCGCCCCCGATCCGGCGGAGCGATACGACCGCGGGGAGACGATGGTCGCGGACCTAATCCTGGTCGAGCGCCAGTTGAGTGGAGCGGTGATCGCATCGGCGCTTCGGTTCAGACCACCCCTCTGGGGCTGGGTGGCCGGTGGGGTGGTCGCGCTGGCGGCCATAGCAGTTGTGCTGGCGTTGCGAATGCCCGTATCCCGCCGGCTTGACCCGAACCGGGTCGTGGTCGCGGACTTGCAGAACGAGACCGACGACACCGCACTGGCGGCGATCGGCGCGATGGCGAGCGACTGGATTTCCGCCGGCCTCACGGCGATCCCCGGGCTCACGGTCATCAATTCCTCCCTCGTGTTTGGCGCGCCCCGCCAGGATCTCGATCGGCGAATCACAAGTGCGACGGGCCCGGGGCTTCGGGCGTTGGTCGACTCGACTCACGCCGGCATCGTCGTGTCCGGCTCCTATTATCGGGAGTCGGGCAGACTGGAGCTCTTCGCGGAAATCACCGATGCCAAGTCCGGCCGATTGCTGCTGGATCTCGGCCCGTTCCGCGGGCCTCCCGCTCATCCGGACTCGGTCCTCGTCCCCGCGCGCGACAGTATCACGGCGTTCATTCGGGCCCGGCGCGCCGGAAAGGACTCGTGATGGCGGCGTCCCGACCGCCCGTGGCTTCGCAGGGGTTTCTGCTGTGAGCATCGTACTGCTCTACCTCACCCTGGCCCTCACGGTCATGTTCCAGGAGGAAGCGGCGCCCATCGCCGGCGGGCTCGCCGCCCATCACGGTCACGGCGAGTTGTGGTTGGTCATCCTCGCGTGCACCATCGGGACCTACGTCGGCGATCTCACCCTGTACGGGATCGGGCGGCGCACGCGGAGCCTGATTCAACGCCCACGGTTCCGGCGGGCGCTCGCGTTCATTCGGCGCCACCCGCGCGCCGCGCCACTTGCGGTGCGGTTCGCCTACGGATTGCGGTTCACGCTCCCCGTCACCTGCGGAGCCTCGGGTTTGCCGTTTGCGACCTACGCCCTGTGGGTGGCGCTTTCGGCGGCGCTGTGGGCAACCGCGTTTGGCCTCGTCGGCTGGGCGGCGGGTGAGGTGGCGCTGCGAGTGTTCCACGATGCGGAACACTACGAACTCCCCCTGATCGCCGCTGTCCTGTTGGCATGGCTCACGGTCTTCGTCGTCCTTCGCGTGCGAGGTCGTCACACCAATGTCGATCATCCAGACGCCGCCGGCGCTTGATCTGCGGCCCGGCGACGCCTCGCCGGCCGAGCTGCGCGACTTCCTCCGGCGCTTCGGCAGCAATGCCGATTCGTTTCAGGCGGGGTTGTCCTATCACCGGCGGTTGTTTTTCCCGGAGCAGGGACTGGTGGCCTGCGCGCGCGTGGGCCGGTTCACCGTAGTGGCGGGTGATCCGATCGCGCCGGCCGGCGACCTCACGCCGTTGCTGGACCGGTTGCGCGCCGCGCTCCCAGGGCCGGTGGCGCTGGTGAGCGCGAGCCAGGCGGTGCGCGACGAGCTGGCGGCCGAAGGTTGGGGTTGGGTCAAAGTCGGGGAGGAGCCGTATTGGGAGCCGGCGCGCTGGTCGCTCGATGGGAAGGCCGCCGCGAAGGTGCGGCACGCCGTGAACACGGCGCGGCGCAAGGAGCTGCGCGTCGAGGAAACAGGTCCCGGGCGGGCGACGTGGGAAGCGGATCTGGCCGGGATGCGCGAGGTGGCGGAAGAGTGGAGTCGCTCTCATGAGGTGCGCCCGCTCGGGTTTCTCCTGACCCTGGCGCCATTCGAGCGGCCCGGAGACCGCCGCTATTTCGTGTCGCGTGAGCCCTCGGGACGGATCGTGGCTTTCCTATCGGCCGTGCCGATCTACGCGCGCGACGGGTGGTACTTCCAGGATTTCGTGCGGCGCCTCGACGCGCCGAACGGCGTGAACGAGCTGCTGTTCCACGAAGCGATGCTCGCAATGCAGGCAGCGGGTGTCCGCTTGGTCACGCTCGGTGCCGCGCCGCTCGCTGGACTCGAGAAGGAGGAGCCCCAGCGCGCCTGGATCCACCGTGTGTTGCGCTTCGCCTACGAGCACCTGGACGGCTTCTACCATTTTCAGTCGCTGTCCGAGTACAAAGCGAAATACGCCCCGCACTGGTGGGAGCCCAAGTACCTGGTGTTCCATCCGCGACGCCTCACGGCGCGACTGCTCTTCGCCGTCCTGAAAGCGTACGACCCTCGCGGCGCCACGCGTCTCGTGCTGTCGCGCCTGGCGGAAGGATTGCGGGAGGAGCTGGCGGTCGATCCGGAGACCGGTCGCCCGCGCGTGATCGGACACGCGCTCCGGCTCCCCGGCCTGCTCATGCAGCAGGATCTCGTGGTGGCGTGCGCGCTGGCGCTCGCCATCGGCACCGCGATCGGCATCCTGGCCGACCATCTTCGTCGCAGCTTCGACGACGTGTACGTCGCCACCATTTCGAGCCTGTTCGCGGCGAGCCTCACGGTGGCGCTGCTCCGAGCCCGGGACCGCCACGAGGCCCATCCATGAACAACCGCTGGATCTACGGGCTCGAGCTGGTCGTGTTTGGTTGGATCTCGGCGCGCGGCGGTTGGCTTGCGGTGCGCGGCCTCACGCCGCTCGGGCGCGTGGCGGGCGCGCTCGCCCTCGTCTCCGCCGCTGCGACCGTCGCGTTATTCGGCCTCTTCGTGCTCAACCGACCGATCCGGCCGCTGCTGCACTTCACACCGTTCATAGGCGTGGCGCTTGTGCTTCTGGGCGAGACCGCCCGGGCTGCCCGCACGGTGCCGGGCTGGACCGCGCCGTTTGTCGGACTGTATTCCACGCTCAGCCTGGTGGTCGCGAGATCAAAACGCGAGATGAATCGGCCAGGCGATGAGGACACGGAGGAGGAGGGGGAATAGTGCGCGCGCTCAGCGGTCTCGCCGTCTTGGCCACCCTCTTCCTCACCCCCCAGCGGCCGAGTCCTCAGAACGATCCCCTGCGCGGATTGCCCGTGCATCCCTACCCACCCACCGGCACGCCCGTGGGCGGCCTCGTGTTCTTCTCGGGTGACGGGGGGTGGCGCTCTTTCGACAAGACCAACGGCGATTCACTCCAGGCGCTCGGGTACTGGGTCCTGGGCGTGGACGACTTCAAGCTGTTCACGAAGGAGATGCCGAGCGACACGCTGACGGTCGTGGGCCGTCGACTGGTCGCCTACTTGCGCAGCCAGCTGCCGGCCGGCGCGCCGGTGTACCTCGCTGGCTACAGCTTCGGCGCAAGCATCGTGGCGGATGCCGCGGCGCGGGGCGTGCCCTCGGACGGGTTGTACCTGCTCGGGCCGGGTCGCCGCGGGATCCGCAAGATCACCCTCGGAGGATTCCTGGACCGGGATCCTGCCGGACCGACATCGTTTGACGTCGCCGAGCGCTTGAACGCTCGCGGCTGTGTGCCGGCCGTGTTCGTCACCGGGGACGAGGACAAGGCGGGAAAAGGGGCCGAGGTGTTTTCGCTAACCCGCCCGCCGGTGCAGCAATTCATCGTCGCGGGCGCCGGGCATCATTATCATGGCGGGGACGATCGCTACATGCAGGCGGCGCGCGAGGGGCTCGCCTGGCTGCGGCAGCACCGGGGCGAATGCTCGTCGTGACACGCACGTACGCGGTGCTGCTGGCGTCCGCCCTGGCCGCGGCGAGGCTCGGGGCGCAGCGTGCGCATACGGACACGGTCCTGGTGGCTGGGCGGGCGCTCGTCGCGCACCGGTACGAGCCCCAACGCGCGCCCCGTTGTCCGTCGATCATACTGCTCTCGGGCGACGGTGGGTGGGAGCTCGGCGTCGTGAATTGGGCGGAGGTGCTCGCGGGCGACGGCCACGAGGTCGTGGGTCTGGACGCGGCGCGACTGGTGAGGCTCGTCGGGACGGAGGGACTCGCGGGCGTGGTGGCGGCGTGGCCCGACCTGGCGAAACTCACTCGGATGCCGCCGGTGGTGCTGGGATACAGCCGCGGCGCGACGGTCGGTCTGGCGTTCGCAGGTCGTGCCGCGTCGCCCCCTCCGGCCGTGCTGCTCGGCGTCGATCTCGAGGATCACTTTGGCGGTCCTGCCGTCCCCGACGGGCTGGCATCCGGCGTCAGGAAGCGCGGCGACTACGTCGTGGACCTCCGGCCCCTGTTCCGGGACCGCGGGCGCATCGTGCCTGTGGCCATCATCCACGGGATGCGGGATCGCGTGGCGCCGTACGACGCACTACGGCCGTGGTTCGATAGCCTTTCGGAACCGAGGCGGGTCACGATCCTCCCGAATAGCGGACACGGGTTCGGGGATTCGCGCACGGTGCTGCCCGCGATCCGGCAGTCGCTCGACTGGGCGGCCCAGGGTGTGTGTCGGTAGTCCGCCGCTGGTCTAGCGCGCGTAGTGCTCCGCGCCGAGGAAGTGCAGCGACACGTACGGAGCGTCGCCGATCACCCAGCTGTCGTGCGGGATGGCGGGGACGTGAAACAGCTCGCCGGCCCGCAGCTCGATCACCCGCCCGTCTTCGAACGAAACGGCCGCGGTGCCGGCGAGGACGAGGCCCACATGCTCGACGGTGCAGCGCGGCACTCCCAGCCCGGGTCCCACATGCTCGGACCAGCGCCAGCCGGGCTCGTAGGTCGCACGGCCGATCGTCACGCCGCCGAGGCGCACGATCTCGAAGCGCCCCTTGATCATGGGGCGCGTTTCGTCGGGGGTGTCGAAGCGCTTCAGGATGACGTCGAGCACGCTCGACGCCCGAGGATCA
>JBGPIW010000048.1:0-9984 GCA_041485045.1 Gemmatimonadota bacterium
GCGGACGACGTCGTTGTCACCCTGCAACGTGAGGGTCCACGGGGAATACTCGGCGATGCCGCCCAGCGACGGGACGCCGGTGCGGAGATCGCGGACCTCCGGAACGGAGAAGGAGATGTTCGCCTGCCCTGGTCCGTCGGCCGAATGCCGCAGGTACAGCAGCCGATCGCCGTTCCGGTTGGGAAGCGGCTTGAGCAGCACGCCGCGGACGACGCTGAAGATCGCCGTGTTGGCGCCGATGCCGAGCGCCAGGGTGATCACGACCACCGCGGTGAATGCGGGGCTGTGGCGCAGCGTGCGCAGGGCGTACTTCATGTCGGCGACGACGCTCTCGATCCAGGGCAGTCCGCGCTGATCGTGGACGGCTTCGGCGGCCTGGGTGAGACCTCCGGACGCCAGCAGCGCCTGCCGGCGCGCCGCGTCCGGGCTCATTCCACGCCGGATGTTCTCGGCGGTCTCCATGTCGAGATGCGATTGCAGCTCTTCGCGCAGCTCGTCGTCGGCGCGGTGTCCGGTGAAGACTCCCGCCAGGCGCCGCAGCGCAGCGCGCACGTATCTCATGGGACCTCCCGTTTCGGCGCGAGAAATGCGGCGATCAGATCGGCGGTTTGATGCCATTCGCGGGCTTCGCGCGCCAGTTGCCGGCGCCCGGCGGCGGTGAGGGCGTAGAATTTGGCGCGGCGATTGTTTTCGGACTGGCGCCACTCCGCCGTGATGAACCCCTCCTGCTCGAGCTTCAAGAGGGCGGGGTAGAGCGTGCCGTAGTTGAGCGTGAGGCGGTGCTTGGCGGTCTCCTCGATGCGGCGCGCAACGCCGTAGCCGTGGAGCGGTCCCAGGACCTCGAGGGTTTTCAGGATCATCAGGGCGAGCGTGCCCTGCTGTACGTCCAGTTTGTCCGCCATGTCCCGTCCTATGGGTTTCCCATACGACGGGGCACGGCGGGAAATGGTTTCAGGCGATGGTCAGGGAGCGCTCAGGGGCCAAGGAACGAGCCTCCAGAGAGGATGCGCGATGACGGGCGGTCGCTGGTCCGCTAGTGCCACACGCCCGCGATGACCGGTATCACCAGCAGCTTCACGAGCCAGTCCCCGGCATGGATCGCGGCTACCCCCAACGGGGTGTTGTCCCAGAGCACCGACCCCGCGAGCAGGATCACCGGAAACCCGATCCACAAGAACAGGCCGAAGTGAAGCGCGCCGATCCAGCTGGTGATGCCGAGGAGAGCCACGAAGCGCGCGATCACGTAGGCGAGCACGAGGCACCGCGCCAGCTCGATGAGCAGCTTTCCCGCGGGCACCTTGGCGCCGGCCATTGCCGCGACGGGGTCGAGGCCGCGCAGTCGCATCCAGGGCTTGAAGAAGAGCAGGGGACTGTACCAGAGCCAGCCGAGCACGAACACGACGACGGCCGCCACGAGGACAGGCAGGTAATTCACGTGCACCATGGTTCACCTTCTCCCTTCACGGTGGTGATCTGGGACTGGAAGTGATGCGTCCGTGGGTACGACCCCGATACCGTTGGAGTCAAGGTAGGGTCCGTTCCCGGAACGTGCAGCCGGAGCTGCGCTCCGCATCGGTCAGCAGGGTCCAGATGCGCGCAGCGTGAGCGGCCGGCCGTAGGTGAGCCGGCGCCAGATCCACTCGATGGGCCCGAAGCGGTAGCGCGAGAGCCACCACGCGCTGAGCGGGATCTGCAACACGATGATCGCGGTGGCGATCGCCATCGCGGTCGAGGCGCCGATGCGCCACCACAGCGCCAGCCCAAACCCGTACGAGAGCACGACGCAGACAATCGACTGCATCAGGTAGTTCGTCAGCGCCATCCGGCCGACCGGCGCGAACACGGTGACGAGACGCCGGCCATCCACGACCAGCAGGCCGACCGTGGCCGCGTAGCCGAGGGCGAGCATGGGAACGCCGACCGCCTGCGTCACCACGCCGAGGAGGCCTCCCATGGAAGGCGGCAGGTAGGGCCAGCGCAGCAGCGCCAGGGCGGCGATGACGTTCGCCGGCAGGCCGACACCCCAGCCCAGAAGGCCCCACCGCACCAGTGTGGCGCGGTGGCTGGACGGCGATTGCGCGAGGCCGGTGCGCACGCTCCAAAGGCCCAGCAGGAACATGCCGAGCACTTTCGGGAACCGCACGGTCGCGAACAAGTCGGCCCAACGGATGGCGACGAAGACCAGGTTTCCCTTGAACGCATCCTTCACGCCGCCCCGCCCCATGGCTTCGAACGACGCCAGAATTTTCGCCGGTACACCCGTATCGGCTCGTGGCGGCGATGCGCCAGACGCGACGAGCATCCACGCAGCCAGCGCGACGACATAGAGTACGGTCGGGACAGCCAGGAGGATCACAGTCCACCGCAGCAGCTCGTGGTTGGATTTCCGGGAGAACCACGGCAACGTGAAACCGAGCAGGGCGTACAGCATCAGGATGTCGCCGGCCCAGATCAGGAATGCGTGCACGGCGCCGATCGCCAGCAGGATGCGCAGACGGCGCTTGAACCGCGGCAAGGCCGCCTCACCGCCGCGGGCGAGCTGCAGGCCGAAGCCGATGCCGAACAGCAATGAGAACACAGAGTAGAACTTGCCGTCGACAAAGACTTTTTCGAGGAACAGCGCGACGGCGTCGCGTCCCGCGGTCGGCAGGGCGGCCGCACGATCCGGCGACATGGCGAACATGCCGAAGAACACCAGCACGTTCGCGAGGAGAATACCGGCAACCGCCACGCCGCGGAGAACATCCAGCGCGGGGATGCGCTCGCTCGTCGGCGACGTCGAGACTGCCGCTCCAGTCGAGTTCATGTCGTCTCTCTCCACAGCCGTCAACGGGGAGCCGTGAACCTTGACCCGCTACCTCCGCAGCAGCGGGTGCGCACGAAAGAACGCCCACATCCGACTGGTGGCGTCGATGCTGCGGCTCGTGGGCCCGACAAACCATTCCGGCAGCGGCTTACCGCCAGGCCAGGAATGACCTCCTCCCCGGATGGTGTACAGCACCACGGCCGCGTCATCGGCGCAGGTCGTGTATTCGAGGCGGGTGACATCCGTCGCCACCGCAGAATCGCTGGGGTTCGGCGCGCACCTGTTTCGCTCGGCCCATCTCTTCGTCCAGGCCGGGATGTCCGGGAACACGTAGGGGGCTACCCACGTTTTTCCGCCGTGGTACGGTATCTGCCGATCGGCCGTCCCTTGAAACGCGATCATCGGCACCGGCCGCCGGTCGGTACACGCACTCCACGGCAGGAAAATCGCCGTCGCCACCACTCCGACCGCCGCGATGCGATCGGACAGCGTGCACGAGAGCACGAACGCCATGCCGCCGCCGTTGGACAGCCCGTTCGCATAGATCATCGCTGGGTCGATGTTGTAGCTCGCCCCCAGCGTGTCAATCAACTCCGAAATGAACCGGACATCCTGCTCCTGACCGGGCCCGCCGCCCGCGCGCCAGGCCCTGGGGCCCCGGCCGCTGACACCGGACGGGTAGACGGCAATGAAGCCGTACTGGTCGGCCACAGTGTTCCATTGACTTGTTTCCATCTGAGCGGCTGGCCACATCGCCCCGCCGTGCATGCTGATGACGAGCGGCGCCGGCCTGGTGCGATCGTAGCTCCTGGGCACATACAGCAGGTACTCCCGCTCCTGGCCCGAGGACACGATGGTGCCGTTGCTCCGATTCCGGACGTGGTACGACACGGCTTCCGCCAACGCCAATGCCACAGGCAGGCTGAGGAGCACCAACACCGCGCCGAGGACCATCTTCCGGCTGCGCATCGTGGTCAGCGATGCCGATTCCACGCGAGCGCCAGCGGCGCCGCGGATAGTCGCGCCAGCGGGATCGCGAGGATCGCGACGAGCGCGAGCACGTAGCGCGGGAAGAACGGCGTGGAGAAAAACCACGCGAGCAGACCGTAGAGCGCGAGCACGGCGACACACCAACAGGCCGCGCCGCTGATGAGCGTGCGATCGCTCAGCAGACGGCTGCGATAGAGGCGCGCGGCGATCCAGGCAGCAGCGGACATCTTGACGCAGACCAGAAGCGCGAGGATCGAGGGCAGCGCGTCCCACAACGCCCCCTGCACGTCTCTGTGGTCGATGATGAATTGGACGATGGGCCCGAGGAGGAACAGGAACGTCAGGGTGAGAAACACGCTCCCCTTGATGAGCCATGCTCGGCCAGTCAGGCCGATGTACAGACTCTGCACGAGCTGCTTCCATGTCGCGGCGATGAACCCCGACACAATCAGCAACACGATCACGACGACGCGGGGTGTTCCTATGTGGACCCCCGCCTGACGCATTTGTTCGACGACTACGGACCAGGTGCCCGACCACCGGAGCGCCAAGGGGATGGCGCCGAGCACCAGCATCCACGCTGCGACCGTGCTCCAGATCGTCGCCTTCAGCGTAGCGGCGATGAGCGCCGCGCTGGTCAGCGGCCGGGTCGCGATGAACGGTGTCAGGCCGTAGGAATCGCCCACGGCGGGGTTCGATCGGGGCACCGTCGCGGCGGCGAACGCGGCCATGACCGGCGGGGTGAGCAACACGCCGAGGAGAATGACGAAGACGAGTGCGGGCGTGTTGCCGGTGATGAACAGGAGCGACAGCTCGAACGGCAACAGGAGGCCCACCCATGCCGGCAGCGACCGGCCGTGCCGTCGCCACTCGAACCACGCTTGAGCGCGGCCGGGCGAGGGAAACCGGTCGCGCCGGTCCGGCGCGTCCGCGACGCGTCGCCGAACGAACGGGCCGCGCCAATCGGGCACGTCGCCACGGCGCGCGCGGCCAACCGCGTAGCGGGCGACGAGAAATGCGAGGGGAACCTGCGGCGCGAGGCCGGCGAGCATCACGGGCTCGGGCGCTTTGTACTGAACCGCCACGAGCGCGACGCTGTCGATCACCGCCAGCCACAGCACGGTAACGATCACGCGCAGCCCCGGCAACGCGTACGGCATCCACGTCAGCGCCTGCGTCCAGGCGAGCAGCGCCGCGGCCAGCAGCGCCGGCCACATCAGCGGGACGTCCACTCCCGACGGCCACACGGCGAACAGCCTCGTGGCCAGCCACAGGATCACCATCGCCGCCGAGCCATACAGCATCGGCCAGCCCGCCAGCGCAGTCGTCGTCACCGGCAGCGTGAACATGCGGGCGGGATACATCGATTGGCGCGCGGCCAGGTCACCGGAGAGGCCGAAGCTGAATACCGCCAGGAAATACGTGAACGTCGCCGTCAGCGGCCCCATCACGACGACCCCAAACCGCTCGGCGCTGTCCATGTTGAAGGTCAGGCTCGGCCCGGGGATAAGCAACTTGATCGTCGCGAGGATCAACAGATAGCCGGCGAGGGCGATCAGACCCCAACGGTGCCGTTGGCGGAACTCCCAGGCGATGGCGAGAGCGGGGGAGCGCGTGACCTACTCCTCCGACGCCGAGGCTGCGGGTATCCCGACATGGGCGACGAAGATCTCCTCGAGGGAGGGAATGCGTCCGTCGACGCGGTGCGATTCCTTGAGGTCGTTCAGCGGCGCGCTCAGGACGATCGTGCCCTGGTGAATCATGATGACGTGATCGGCGACCTGCTCCACTTCGTCCAGCAGGTGCGACGAGAAGAGGACCGTGCGACCTTCATCGGCGATGGTGCGAATGACGGCGCCAAGGATGTCGCGTCGAACTATCGGGTCGAGCCCGGACGACGGTTCATCCAGCACCAACAATTCGGGTCGATGGGCCAGCGCGATCAGCAGACCCGCCCGCGCCTTTTGCCCTTTGGAAAGATTCTTGATTGTTGCCGAGCGGTCGAGTGCGAACTGCTGACGCAGCTCCTCCGCGTACGCCTCGTCCCACCCGGCATAGAACGCGCGCGTGTAGCGCAGGAGCTCATGCACGCGCATCCAGCCGGGGAGGTCGTTTTCCTCGGACAGGTAGCCGATGCGCGACAGGACTGCCACCGGGTCGACGACGGGATCGAGGCCGAAGACGCGCACCGAGCCACGTTCCGCCCGCAACAGTCCGAGAATGTGCTTGATGAGCGTCGTCTTGCCCGCTCCGTTCGCGCCGACGAGGCCGTAGACCGCCCCGCGTGGCATGGACACGCTCACCGACGCCAGGGCCGTCGTCGTCCCGAAGCGGCGCGTCAGCCCCGACACGGCGATGGCCGATTCACTCACCGCGAGTTCACCGACCAGAGCCATCCTGCTCGAAGGCCTTGAAGCCGAACTTTTCGTAGAACCGGCGCGAAGCCTCGATGTCCTTGACGGCTAAGCTGATCGAAAACGTCCCCAGTTCCATGCTGCGCTCCTTTAATAGATGAACGGAATGAGACGTCGCCGGGTCTGCATGAATTGGCGGTAGGGCTCGCCCACGACCGCAAGCAGGGTGCGTTCTTCGACGGCAATCCGGTAGCTATAGACGGCAAAGGCAGCGAGCGTGAGCACGACGGTACTGCCCCAGCTGCCCAGCGCCAGCCCCACGCCGGTGTTCATGAGAATCCCGGCGCTATAGGAAGGATGGCGGACCAGCGCGTAGGCCCCCGTCGTAACGATCGATTGGTCCGGACGGGCGCGTACGTCGCCCGTGAAAGAGGCGCCCAACAGCTGCCAGCAGTGCCGGCGGAGGAGGCTCCCGGCGACAATGGTGGCGACGCCGATGAAGAAGACGGCGGGCTCGAGCGCAGTGGGCAGGCGCAGCGCGGGCACCCAGGCGAGCGGAAAAGCGATGGCGGCAGCGATCGCCCCACCGAGCATGATCACCCGGACCGAACCCGCGTCCGGTGAATCGGTCTGGGCAGCAGGCTTCCGTGCCTTCCGGACGATGCGGAATTCGGGTGAGAACGCCCAGAGCCAGACGGCCCAGAACAGCGGCCAGTACGGCCACACAAAGAGTAGGGGCATCGCGCCGCGCCCTAACGAATCGGCACTGCCGCGCTCAGCGCCGAAACGCCGTTTTCATCGAAGCTCTCAATCGCCACCCAGTAGGCCTGCCCCACCGTGAGCGCCCGCAGCTCGAGCGTCGTCCCCTGGTCGGCGAACCGTTGGTAGGTCTCGTACAACTTGGTGGGCGAAATCCCCCACCGCACGTTGTAGCCCACCACGCCGGGCACGGGCTCCCACCGGATGACCGCGTCGCGCTCGTCCGTGTCGCGCCGCGCCGTCAGGGCTGCGGGCGTCGCCGGGCGAGATCCGGACCCCTGGCCAAAGACGCGGATATCGCTGACGGCGAGGTTGGCGGCCCCGACGTGAACGTGCTCGTACCGGACGAATCGCGCGCGTGTCGGCGTGGCGATCTCGATGTACGCGTTGGGACGATCGCGCCGCTCGCGCGATAGATCCGCGATGATCTTCCACGCTCGGCCGTCAGCGGACGACTGCAGGCGGAACTGCGTGACCACGGTCGAGTCGGTGCCGTAGAGACCGGACTTGTAGTCGGCGTAGTTCACCTGGATCGCTTTCAGCGCGTAGGGGCGACCGAGGTCGATCGTGAGCCACTCGCCGGGACGATTCTGCCTGGCCACCCAGAAGGTGCGTGGGTTTTCGTCGGTGACGCGGGCTCCGGGGAAGCTGTCGAGGGCGGAGGACGCCGTGACGGATTTGCGATAGGACAGGAGCATCCAGCCGGTGAACAGCTCGTCGCTCGTGCGCCACCCCTGCGTCGGCAGCCAGTGCGGGAAGTCCCCGAAGCGCGTGTCGACGTACATCTGGCCGTCCGCGTCAAAGCCGGCGGGGTGCAGGCCGATGCGGCGCTCGAAGGTCCAGTTCACGGCGATCCAGGGCGTGCCCGTGTTCCACCAATTGCCGTACACGTCCTGGAAGGTGTTGCCGTGTCCGGCGCCCTGCATGAATCCGCCGGGCTTGTACGCCACGGGATTGTACGGGGCGTAGGTGAACGGGCCGAGCGGATCGTCGCCGATGTAGACGCCGGTTGCGTAGACATTGTATTCGGTGCCGGGCGCGCCGTACTGGAGATAATACCGGCCGGCGTGCTTGGTCATCCAGGCGCCTTCGATGAACGGATGGATCGTCGTGTCGCGATGGTCCTGGCCGAACCGCTCCCACCCATGCCGGTCCGGCGCGAGTCCGAACAACCACGTTGGGGTCCCCTGGTACGCGAGGCGCCTCGTCTTGTCGAGCTCGATGGCGTGCAGCGGATAGGCGTTCGATGAGTTCCAATACAGGAACCACCGCTCCGTGTCCGGATCGTGGAAGAACGCCGGGTCCCAGGGACCGGGTTGCACGGAGTCCGGCTGGGCGAGCACGTCCGCCTCGCGCGCGCGGGCCAGCGGCAGCCAGGGGAGCAGTCGATTGTAGAATTCCACCCGCCCGCTCGCTGCGTGAGTGAGCATCAGGATCGGCAGCGGGGAGGTCGTACTCGGCAGCAGGTAGATGGTGTCGCGAACGGACAACGCGGCGGGGGCCACGACATCAGTCAGCGGCCAGCGCGACGGGGTGATGTGTCGCCACGTGCCGAGGTCGTGGGACTCCCAATACCCATCGCCGATGGTCTCGAAGAGATAGTACGCGCCGCGCTGCACGACGATGACGGGATCGGCGCCGGAGCGATACGAGATGCCCTGGTTCTGCTGCTCGAAGTTGTAGCGGTAGTCGATGTCGATCGGGTTGGCATAGGTGCGCTGGCGCGGCGTCTGTGCTGAGTCACGCGCGGCCCCGAGTACCGTCAGCAGAGCCCCGGCGATGAAGAATGTTCGAGCCCGGTGACGCATGGTGGGGATATAGCTCGTCACTCGAGAACCGCAACGGGACAGCCTCCGCACATCACATCATCATCGCAGCAACACGATCCGCCCCTCGGATGGCACGCCCTTGCCGTTCGCCAGGAAGAGCAGGTAGGGACCAGGTGGGGCGATCGTACCGGTCGCGGGAAACGCGATCGACACCCCATTGGGCACCTGGGAGAAGCGCAGCGGCACGAGGCGCTGGCTTTGGTCGAAGGCGTGCGTCACCGAGCCAAACCGGATGAACGTCACTTTGGTAATGGCGGCGGCGTCCGGCGTCGCGACGACGACCGTGTCCCCGTACCCGACGACGCCGGGCACCGCACCCGTGATGGTCGGGCGCGGGCCCTGGAAGAGATAGGGCGGTGAAAAGAGCTCGAAGCTCAATTCGTTCTCGGCCCCGCTCGCGTCGCCGCTGCCGGTATGCAGCAGGCGGCCGTCCGGCAACAGCAGGGTGGTGCCGTGGTAGATGCGGGTCACGTGGTTGGAGGCCATCCACGTCCACCGGCCGGTGGCGGGATTCCAGAGCTCGGCGACGTGCACGGCCCCCACTGGGTTGTTGAAGCCGCTGCCGTCGGTGCCGCCCGTGACGAGGACGTCACCGGTCGGGAGCAGGGTGGCGTTCATTTGCCGCCGCGGGTACGTCATTGACCCGGTGAAACTCCAGGCCGGGTTCGGCTGATTGAGATCGATGATCTCCGCCGTGTTGGTCGGTGGATCCCCGCCGCCCACATAGAGGATCTTCCCCGGCTCGTACATCACGGCGGATCCATAGTCTCGCGTTCCGAACTGGCGCCGCGGGCCGCCGCTCCAATGACCCGCGCCCGTGACGTCGAGGTAGAGCGTTTGCTGCCCCTCGCCGGCATAGAAGACGCGGCCATCCGGGGCCACGAAGGTGCGGGGATAGTACGGCAGCACGAGGCTCGCCCCCAGGAGCCGGCGCCAACTGGTGCCGTCCCACACTTCGGGGATCGGCACCTCGGCCCCGGCGCTGTCGGTGCCCGCCAGTGTCAGGACGTCGCCGTTCGGCAGCGTCGTGGTGGTGGGATACCACCGCCCCGCGGCCATGGAGGGCAGCGCCTGCCAGGTGCCGGTGCCGGGATCGAACACGTTCGCATTGGCCAACCCGTGCAGGTCGCTGATGTGCCCACCCGCCACGAACAACCGGCCGTCGGGGAGGAAGTCGTGGCCGGCGCAGAACAGCAGGGAGGGTGACGGTACGGCCGTGAACGCGCCGGTGGCCGGATCCCACACC
>JBGPIW010000049.1:0-9957 GCA_041485045.1 Gemmatimonadota bacterium
GCGCCCTCTTCACCTTCCTCTTCACGCACCTTGCGGATCAGCTCGGGCTCGGCCACCTCCACCACGGCCTCGGCGGTGGGGGCGACGACTTCCTCCGCACGCGGCGGCACCACCGTGGCGATCGTGAGGTCCGCCTGGGTCAGGATCGTCGCGTTGGGAATCACCAGATCGCGCACGTGCAGCGAGTGGCCGATGATGAGGGACGTGACGTCGAGCTCCACGCGATCGGGAATGTGATCGGGGAGTACCTCGATCTCGACTTCGCGCGTCACCTGGTCCAGCACGCCGCCGGCGTTGCGTACGCCGTCCGCCGTGCCCACGAGGTGCACGGGGACCTTGAGGGTCACTTTCTCGTCCGCGTGGATCTCGTAAAAATCCACGTGGATGATGTCGGGGCGCACGGGATGGCGCTGGATCTCGCGGATCAAGGTCCGGGCCTTCTTGCCCTCGAGCGTCAGCTCGATGATGGTGCTCGCCGGCTCGACGCCGTTGAGCGCCAGCTCCAGCGCCTTCGCGTCGACCTCGAGCGACTGGCTGGGGCGGCCGTGCCCGTAGATCACCGCCGGGACCTTCTTCTGGAAGCGCAGCTGCCGCGCCGCGCCCTTGCCGCTCTTGTCTCGCGGGCTCGCCGCGAGTGCCACGAATTGCGCCATACGTCCGTCCTCAGTCTGCGGTCAACGGTTCAGTCGAACAACGAGCTCACCGACTGGTTCGAGTGCTCGTAGCCGATCGCCTTCGCCATCAGTCCCGCGATCGACAGAATCTTGAGCTTCTCGAATTTCCGGTCGTCGGGGACCCGGATCGTATTGGTCACGGTCACTTCCTCGATCCCCGAAGCGCGCAACCGCTCGACCGCCGGTCCCGAGAGCAACGCGTGCGTCGCGAATGCGAACACCCGCTGGGCCCCCAGCCGCTTCAGCGCCGCGGCGGCTTCGGTGATCGTCCCCGCGGTGTCGATCATATCGTCGGGGATGAGGCAATCCTTCCCCTCGACCTCCCCGACCACATTCACCACTTCCGCGATGTTCGCCGACGGCCGCCGCTTGTCGATGATCGCGAGCGACGCGTTCAGTCGTTTGGCGTAGCCGCGGGCCATCTTCGCCGATCCCACGTCGGGTGCCACCACCACCGGCTCCCGCAGTCCCTTGGTCCGGAAGTGCGAGACGAACACGGGCGCCGCGTACAGGTGGTCCACCGGGATATCCCAGAACCCCTGCAGCTGGTGGGAATGGAAATCCATGCCCAACACCCGGTCCACGCCGGCGTGCGTGATCAAGTTCGCCATCAACTTCGCGCTCACCGCCACGCGCGGCTGATCTTTACGGTCCTGGCGCGCGTACCCGAAGTAGGGCAGCACGGCCGTGATCCGGGCGGCGCTCGCCCGGCGGGCGGCGTCGGTGAGCAGCAGCAGCTCCAGGTAATTCTCCGCCGGCGGATTGGTGGGCTGGATGATGAACACATCCCGCCCGCGCACGTTTTCGTCGATCTTGACGAAGATCTCGCCGTCGGCAAAGCGCCGGATGGTGACGGCACACAGCGGTTGGTTGAGATGCTGCGCCATCTCCTCGGCGAGCGGCCGATTGGCCGTCCCGGCGAGGAGCAGCAGCTGTCCGCGTGCAAACGTGAAGTCCGCCATCCGGAGCCACCAAGCTAGTCGGCAAAGTGGCCCAAGCCAAGGGGTTGGAAGCTGTGCTGGCGGCCGCCTGTGCGGGCCCCTACATCTTGTGCGCGTGGACCTGCGCCAGCGGCTCGAATCGGCTTTAGCCGGACGCTACGCCGTCGAGCGCGAGATCGGCCGAGGCGGGATGGCCATCGTCTTTCTGGCCCGGGATATCCGGCACGAGCGCGAGGTCGCCCTCAAGGTCTTGCGGCCCGAGCTCGCCGCTTCACTGGGGCCCGAGCGGTTTCTCCGCGAGATCAAGCTGGCCGCCGGGCTCGCGCACCCACACATCCTCCCACTGTACGACTCCGGCGACGCGAACGGCTCCCTGTTCTACGCCATGCCGTTTGTCACCGGCGACTCCTTGCGCGATCTGCTGATCAAGCGGACGCGACTCCCGCTCGACACGGCCCTGCAGATCGCCGTCGAGGTGGCCGACGCCCTCGACTACGCGCACGAGCGAGGCATCGTGCACCGCGACGTCAAACCGGAAAACGTCTTGCTGCAGGCCGGTCATGCCGTTGTGTCAGACTTCGGGATCGCCCGGGCGATCAGCGAGGCGGAGGTCGAGCGGGTCACGGCGACCGGCCTTGCGGTTGGGACGCGGGAGTACATGAGTCCCGAGCAGGCCTACGGGGGAGAGTCGCTCGATGGTCGCGCGGACATCTACGGTTTGGGTTGCGTGCTCTACGAGATGCTCTCGGGTCGCCCGCCTTCCGGCGGGACGTCACCCGGCGGGCATCATACGCCGCCCCCGCGCTCGATTCGCAGTGGACTTTCGCGGGTTCATCCCCCCGTGCCCCCGGCGGTCACCGAGCTGATCGTGCGGGCACTGGCAGAAAACCCATCCGACCGGTTTCCCACCGCGGCGGCACTCGTCGAGGTGTTGCGCGCCGTGCCGAGGACCGCGGTGGCTGCCCATCGCCGGCCCGCGCGCTGGGGCACCGCCGGGCTTCTGGCGCTCCTGCTCGTGACGGCTGCACGGTTCGCCTGGACGGCCTGGCGCGGTAACCCCGCGTCGAAACCGGCCGCACCGGTCCTCTCCCCGACGGACGTCGCCGTGCTGTACTTCGAGGATCGCAGTGAGGGAGGCCGGCTGGGGCCGGTCGCCGCCGGCCTGACGGAGGATCTGATCGACCGGTTGGGGAGCGTGAAAGTGTTACGGGTGAAGTCTCCGGAAGGGGTCCGGCCCTATCGGAGTGGCGGAGCGTCTCTCGACAGCATCGCCCGGACCCTGGCCGTCGGCACGATCATCGCCGGGAGTGTCTCGGGGGCGGGAGATCTGCTGCGCGTCGTGGTACGCTTGATCGACGGGACCAACGGCGTTCTGCTCCAGAGCTACACCGTACAGTTGCCGCACCGGCAGTTGTTCGAGCTGCAGGACAGCATCACCACCGATATCGCCGAGTTCCTGCGGCATCGGCTGGGCGAAGCGGTCGCCTTGCACGAGAACCGCGCGGGCACCCGGAGCGTGGCCGCCTGGGAGCTGGTGCGGCGTGCGGATGCGGCGTTGGATGACGGCCGGTCGTTCGAGCGGGCCAACGCGACTTCCGAGGCTGCCACCGCCTACCGGCAAGCAGACACGCTGCTGGTCCAAGCAGAGGCCCTCGATACGCGCTGGGACATCCCGCCCTTGACCCGTGGCTGGGTCGCCCGCGACCTCGCGCTGTTGACGCCGGCTCCGCAGGAACGGGCGGCCTGGCTGGAGCGGGGCATCGCCCACGCCAACCGGGTGCTCTCCCTGACGCCTCAAAGCCCCAAGGCGCTCGCGCTGCGCGGCCAACTGCGTCTCGACCTCTGGCTGCAGGCGCTGGCTCCCGACCGGGATCGCATGGGACAGGCGGCGGAGGACGACCTCCGCGCGGCCGTTGGAGCCGAGCCGGAGCTGGCCCGGGGGTGGTACGCCTTGAGCTTGTTGCTGGCGAACCGGGGGCGCATGGTCGAGGCCGATCAGGCAGCGCGACAGGCGCTCGAAAGTGACGCTTATCTGACCGAGGCTCGAGGCGTGATGGCCACGCTGTTCTTCGAGATGCTGTACCGTGAGCGGTTCGAAGAGGCCCGCTACTGGTGCAAGCAGGGGAGCCGGCGCTTCCCGGACGATCCCAACTTTCGCCCCTGCGAGCTCCGGGTGCTCGGCTGGTCCGCCCGTGGACGTGCCGCCATCGGTCGGGGCTGGCGCGTGCTGGACACGATCGAGTCGCGCAGCGCGTCGGATGAGTCGCCCCTCGATCCCGTCGATCGGCGGCTGATGGTGGCGGCAGTGGTGGCGCGCACGGGCCTGCGGGACAGCGCCCAGGCGATCCTGCAGCGCCTCCACGCGCAGATGAGCGATTCCATCATGGACCAGGCCGCCGTGGAGGAGGCGGGGGTCCGCGTCCTCTTGGGGGAACGACGCGAAGCAATCCAGATGCTGCGGACGTTCCTCGCCGGCCAACCTCACCTGCGCGAGGGCATTGGTCAGAACCCCTGGTTCCGGCCGCTGCACGGAGACCCGGGGTTCGATTCGCTGGTCGCCGTCCCGCCCTAACGGCGCGCGGCAGCCTGGCCGCGCGCCCAGGACGGGCGTGCCCTCAGGGCCCGGTCGGTCCTGCGAAGAGCCGCAGCGAGCGCTCGCGCAGGTAAGCCGCGTACTCCGCGCTGTACACCCACTGGTAATAGGGCAGCACGAACTTGTCGATCGCCGACTGTGTGAAGAAGAATGCGTCGGCATGGTCGGGGGCGTAGTGCGTCGTCGTCGTCAAGGTAGAATCGAAGGCGACCACCGTGATGATGATCTCCTTCACCTGGGCAACGGGGATCCCGAGCGCCCGTGTCGAGTCGCCGCTGCAGATGTACCGGGTGAGCGTCCGGTCATGGTAACACCCGGCCATGAGGTATTTCGGCGAAGGCTGGCCGGGGTCGGGCGGCGCGTAATATGGTCCGGCTATCCGCGTCCTGGCGTGCAGATGGCTGAAGGCCCTTGCCGAGTCCACGGTCGAAAACGACCCCAACACGTCGTACGGCGTGCTGATCGTGACTACCAGGTACTGTGACTGGCCGGTTCGGTTGCCGTCCACGGCCTCCGCCATGCGCCGCAACAGCGCGGCTTGCAGCGTGGCGGGGGACAGCGCCGGGATCGTGTCCTGGGCTCTGAGTCCGGACGTAAACGTGGCGATAGCCGCCGCTACTGCTGAGGTCGCCACCAGTACGAGCGATGCGCGCGTCTTCGGATGCGTGTTCATCCCTCCTCCTGTTGTGAGTACGCGGTGCCCGATCCAATCGGGATCCGGCTCTCCGAAAGCAGCAGAGCGGCGTACTGCGCCTCGCCTGAAGCCCAGTCCACCGCTCGTTGTGACAATCGCTCGGGCGCGTGTCGTCCCTCTTCCAACAACGGTAGCGTGCACCCCGGCGCACCATCCGTCAAGCCGTGAACGGAATGCGGGCCACGGCGTCTCCAGCGGTCTTGCGCAATTGGATTCTAGGCGCGCACGCGTCCGACATCAGCGGTCCAGGAGTCCGGTGCCGGTCGAGGCAAAGTGCTCCGTGCCAATGGGTTGGCTATGAAAAAGTGCTTGACCGCCGATTGACCCATCCGTCGCAGATTGGCAGTGCTGGTGGTGGAGCGCGTCAGCATTCCAGCGCGCCGCTGGCGGAGGCAGGTATGGCACGGTACCCTGAAACGTTAGCTCTCCGAGGTCCACACGTCGAACGACGCAGGGCTATGGCCGAGCTGCGCAATCGTCTAGAGACGGCATTGGCCGGGCGCTACACCGTGGGCCGCGAGATCGGTCGCGGCGGCATGGCCATCGTGTACCTCGCCCGCGATCTGCGCCTCGGGCGCAACGTCGCGTTGAAGGTGCTGCGCCCCGAGCTGTCGGCCACGCTCGGGCCCGACCGGTTCCTGCAAGAGATCCGCCTCGCCGCCGGGCTCGCCCATCCCCACATCCTTCCACTGCACGACTCCGGTGAAGCCGACGGGTGTCTCTTCTACGTCATGCCGTTCGTTCCGGGCGAGTCGCTACGCGACCGTCTGGAGCGTGAGGGCCAGCTGCCGCTGGTGGAGGCGCTGACGATCGCGCGGGAGATCGCGGACGCTCTCGATTACGCGCATCGGGCCGGGGTGGTGCATCGCGACATCAAGCCGGAGAATATCCTGCTGCTGGATGGGCACGCGGAGGTGAGCGACTTCGGCATCGCGCGGGCGATCAGCGCCGCCGGCTCGTCACGCGTCACGGCCGTGGGCACGACGGTCGGGACGCCGGACTACATGAGCCCCGAGCAGGCGGCGGGGGCGGTGCTGATCGACGGGCGCAGCGACATCTACAGCCTGGGTTGCGTGCTGTTCGAGATGCTGGCGGGGACGCCGCCCGCGTCGTTGACGCCACCCGAGGGGCCGGCGGCCGGGCCGCTGCGCCCGCGCGACCGGCTGGCAGAGCTCACTGCGCTGCGGCCATCGGTGCCGCCGACCGTTGCCGGTGTCGTAGCCTGCATGTTGGAGCCGAAGCCGGGCGATCGGTTCGCGACCGGCGCCGATGCGGGGGACGCGTTGGCTGCACCAGCAGACATATGGACGCCGCGCAGCGTGGCCGCGCAACGCCGCCGGCGGATCGGCGCGGGAGTAGGGGCCGGGGTGCTCGTGGCTGCGAGCGCGCTCATTCTTCCTCGGGTGCTCGGCTCGACGCTTGACCGCACGCTCTATGTGGTAGCGCCGTGCGCCGATTTTACTCAGGCGAGGCCGTCAATCCTGGACGGCGACAGATGTCAGCGCCTGCTCGATGCGGCAATCAGGCACCGGGAATGGCAAGATGTGCGTGTGGTTCCCATCATGCAGGTTGTGGATGAAGGCGCGCGTCATGGGCGGGCGGTCTCACTCGACGGTGCCCTCGGGCAGGCGCGCCAACTGCGCGCCGGACTGCTCCTTTATGCGGAGGTATTCGAGAAGGGCGATTCCGAACTGGTGAATGCCTCGGTATACGACGTGCGACGCCGCGTCCGTATCCGGGGGCACCACGTCATGATTTCGACCGACCTCGCTGGTGTGGACGTCATGTTCGGTGAGTTGGTGGATTCCCTGCTGCTCGGGGACGGGAACGGCCCTGGTCGCACAGCGAGTGCTTTGCGCACCACACAGTTGGCTGCCCTATTGGCCTTCGATACCGGCCAAGCGGCGGTTGACCGATGGGACCTGCCCGAGGCCGCCCGGGCGTTCCGTGTGGCTGTGGGCCGCGACTCCGGCTACGCCGATGCCAATTTGTGGCTGGCGCAAGTGCTCGAGTGGCAAGGCGCCCCCACCGACGAATGGGCTCGGTTCGCGACCCGGTCCACGAAGACAGATGCGCTTGGGCATGAAACGCTGCGGAACGCGGCGGCGGCTCTGCAAGCGCTAGCCGATGGGCGGTATCAGGACGCCTGCGCCCAATACCATACCTTGCTGAAACGCGACACGCTCAGTTTCACCGGGTGGTTTGGGCTCGCCGAATGCAATGCCGCGGACCGGGGGGTGGTTCGAGATGCGGCGAGCCCATCGCGCTGGCGGTTCCGGGGAAGCATGCGCACGGCATTCCAGGCGTACAGGCGTGCGCTCGAGATGCTCCCTTCAGCGCATCGGGCATTCGCGTCCCGCTTACCCGACCTGTTCTTCATCGAAGCTGCTTACTACCGCAGCGGGACCGCGGTATCGCCCGACACGGGTCGTTTCGGAGCCTGGCCCCAGCTCGTCAACGACACGCTGGCTTTCATTCCCTATCCGCAGGCCCAGTTCGACACGACAAGGGTGCCCCAGACGGGGCCGGCGCTTGCCTTCACTCGCTCGCTCGTGCTGGAGATCGCGACCAACTGGGTTCGTTCGTTCCCGGACCAGGTCGGGGCTCGGGAAGAGCTCGCGGCGGTGCTCGAAACGCTCAGAGAAATCGCCTCGACGCGCGACGAAGATCGCTCCGCCCTCCTGACAGTGCAGCATGCCCGCCGGCTCGCACGCGATGCGGAGACTGCGAACCGGCTGGCGGTCGTCGAAGCCCGTTTGCATCTCAAACTCGAGCAGTTCGACGATTCCCGCAGGATTGCGGACTCGCTTCTCCTTGCCAACCCCAATCCTTCGATTGCCACCGCAGGGCAACTGGCCGGTGTCGCGGCACTCACCGGTCGGGCGCGTCTGGCCGCAACCCTGTTGCGACGTACGGCCCCCATCGACAGTCTGCTGGCTGCGGGAGAAGTCATTGTGCTGCCGCCGGCAGTGGAGGAGGCGTACCTCGGGCTGGTCGCGTACGGCGCAATGGGCGCACCGTCGGACACGATCCTGGCACTCGCCTCGCGGCTGAACCGCCTCATCTCGGTGCTGGTGCCTCCTGATCGGCAGGCGCTCATTCGAGCGGCGGTGACTCCGCCCGCACTCATGGCGTTTCCGATCGTCGGGTCGGGCCCGGCTCACACCAGCCTCATCCAGGCCGGGTACCTCTTCCGGATGCAGCGGGCTTTCGCCCAGCCCGATTTCGCGAAGGTGCGCTCCGAGTTTCGGCGGATCGGCCGTTTACGGAAGGGGATGCCCCCCGAGGAGGTCGCAATCGAGGGGACCTATCTCGAGGCATGGCTTCTGGCGGGGATCGGCGATACCGTGGCGGCGGTGGCGCGCCTCGATTCTTCGCTGACGCAGCTCGTCGGGCTTCGCATGGACCTGAAACTGCCGCTCATGCCGGAAGCGGCTGCGCTCGTCCGGGCAATGGCATTGCGCGCGGACTTGGCGGCCGCCCGAGGAGACTCCGTCGCCAGCCGTTACTGGGGGAACTCGGTCGTCAGGCTGTGGGGTGGGGCCGATCGCGAGCTCCAGCCCCTCGTGAATCGGATGCGGCAGCTGGTTGCGGGCCCGTAAGGGAAATCACGATGGGTGGCATTCGCCAAGAGGAGATGAGTATGATCGCTCGAGGGCTGGGGCACATCAGCGGGCTACTGCAGGTCTGTGTGGTGTTGGGATTGGCTCCCGTCTTGATAGTTGGTTGCGAACACGGGCCCCGAGCTACGCCCCCACCAGGATTTGTCGGATTAGTCGACACCGCGAACCGCACTGCAGTGCTGGCATACGCCGAGAGCTTGATGTACGACACGGTGACCGGCGCCTCCGACATGCAGAGGTTGCTGATCACCGCCGCCATGTTTGCCCCTCAGGGAGCTGACGAGCCCAAGAAAAGCGCCACCGGCCGGGCCGGCGGGACACCCCGTGTCCAGTCCCCGGAGGTCGCAGGGTCGTATCAGCGCCCGGTGCGGCTGACCGCCGAGGCGTGGCGGCGCGCGCTGGAGGTCGCGGGGTGCACTCCAGCACCCTGCACGGTCGGACCGCTGGTACGGATCGACCCGGAGATCGGGTCCTACAAGGTCAACCGTGCGGGCATCAAGGGCGGGCGTATTCTCGCACGCATCGTGAATTTGGATTCCGCAACCATGGACTACCCGAAGCTCAATCTCCATTCCCGCGGGACGACGTATTGGTGGGTGGACAGTGCTGGGCCTGGAGGCTACCGCTCGTTGTTCATTTCCTCTGACACCAGCGACACGCTCGTACGGGGCGACACGCTCAACATCCATCCTTACCCGGACAGCGGATTGGCATACACCCACAAATGGCGTCAGGCGGTTGCGAGATTCCTGTGGGTTCCGGATGACGACCAACTCTGGTCTGCCTGTGACACGAAATACTGTTGCAAGTCGACGCAGTAGCAGATCCCATGCCGAGACTTGGTGAGATATGATTCGTGCCACAAGTCGCGGCGGCTCGAGCCGGTTGGAGGCGTTGCGTCGTCAGCTGCCGAGCCGCGCCGCAAGACGATAGCGTTTTCCGCGCGTCCCTTGCACCGCGATGTTGAAGCTCCCGGGGGTGAGCGTCGCGGTGATGCGCGAGCACAGGTTCAGCGCCGTCGGGTCGATGTCATCATTGGCGGCGATCGCCGTGCCGCTGGAATCGGACAGCGTGAGGCGCGTGTTCTCCTCTAACGCGAACCCACACGCGCCGTTCACCGCCGACGTCTCGATGGTGTACGTCCCACTCTGTGGAATCCGTACGCGGAACACATCGACGTCGGAGAGTGAGCCGATCGTCCCGGTCACCCAGCCCCCCACGACCAGGGTATTTGCCTGGGCGGGAGTGCCGTTCGGCTCCTGCTCCGTAGGCAGGGCGACGGCGAAGGTCCCAGGGTAGGTCCCCGCGCCGTTCACCGTCACGGGCGACGGCGCAGCCGAGCCTCCCAGCGCCCCCCACAGCCGGCCGGGTACGCCAACCTGCCCGTCGCCGTTCTCATCGGTACCACCGAAGACCGTATAGCTGCCGTCCC
>JBGPIW010000050.1:0-9861 GCA_041485045.1 Gemmatimonadota bacterium
ACTCGCGAGATCGGCATTCGCATGGCCCTGGGGGCCCGCCGCACGACCATCGCGGGGATGGTCCTGCGCGGCGGGATGCGGCTCGCCGTCGTGGGCCTGGGTCTCGGCCTCGCGCTCGCCCTGGCGGCGACGCGTTTGCTGTCGGGAGTCCTGTACGGCGTCCAACCCGCCGATCCAGCAACGTACGCATCGGTGGCCCTCCTCCTCGCCGCCGTCGCCGCGACCGCGTGCCTCGTGCCGGCGCACCGGGCGACGCGTGTCGATCCCCTCATCGCACTCCGGAGCGAATGATGGACACGCTGCTACAGGACCTCCGCTACGCCGTCCGCCAGTTGATCAAGCACCCCGGCTTCACCGCCGCGGCCGTGGGCACGATCGCCCTCGGCCTCGGCGCCAACACCGCGATCTTCACCGTGGTCAATGCCGTGCTGCTGCGGCCGCTCACCTACCCGCGTCCGGATCAGCTGGTGATCGTCTGGGAGCGCAACCGCGCGGGCGCGCAGGCCACGAACGTCGTGAATCCCGGCAACTACCTCGACTGGCGCGACCGGGCGACGAGCTTCACCGATCTCGCGGCCATCACCTGGTCGTCGATGACGTTCACCGGTGACGCTCCCGAGATCGTGCAGGGCCGGTCCGTCACGCCGAATTTCTCCCGTGTGTTGGGCACCACGCCAAGGCTCGGACGGTTCTTCACGCCCGCCGAGGCGCTTCCGGGCGGCCCGCCGGTCATCGTGTTGAGCGATGGCCTGTGGCGCGGTCGTTTCGGCGGTGATTCCGGCGTGGTTGGGCGCACGGTCCCCGTCGCGGGCGGCAACGCGACTGTCGTCGGTGTGATGCCGCCCACGTTCCGGGCCATGCCGTGGGGTTCCGAGGAATACTGGGAGCCCTTCCGGCTCGATCCGAGCAATCGCTCACGGCACGGCCGCTACGCGATGGTGGTCGGCCGCCTGCGTTCCGGGGTGACCCGGGAGCGGGCCCAGGCGGAGATGGACGTGATCACGAGCGGCATCGAGCGCGAGCACCCCGAGTTCGACACCGGGTGGGGCGCCAACGTCGTCTCCCTGACCGATCAGGTCGTGGGATCGGCCCGCGGCACGCTCCTGATCGTGCTTGCGGCGGTCGCCATCGTCCTGCTCATCGCCTGCGCCAACGTCGGCAATCTGATGCTGGTCCGGGCGGATGGCCGGCGCCGGGAATTCGCGGTGCGCACCGCACTGGGCGCGCCGCGCGGGCGTCTGGTGCGGCAGTGGCTGGCCGAGAGCGTGGTCGTCGCGGTCCTGGGCGGCGCCGTCGGCCTCCTGCTCGCCAAATGGGGAGTGGATCTGCTGGTGGTCGCGGCACCAGTCGGCATTCCCCGGCTAGCGGAGATCGCACTCGATGCTCGAGTCGTGGCGGTCACCGCCGGCATCACGCTCGCGGTAGGCATCGCCGCTGGCCTCCCCGCGGCACTGGGGGTCGCGTCCTCCGGACTCGCGGCCGGGCTGCGGGGAGAGAGCACGCGCACCACGGCGGACGCGGGGTCGAGGCGATTCCGGAACGGCCTCGTCGTGGCGCAGTTGTCGCTCGCCCTCGTGCTCCTGGCGGGCGCGGGTCTGCTGGTCCGCTCGCTCCACCGCCTGGCGTCCGTGAACCCGGGGTTCGATCCCGCGGACCTCCTCACGCTGTCGGTCGAGCTGCCGCAGGCGACCTACCCGGATGACGCCCGCCGCTCGGCGTTCTTTGCCCAGCTCGTGGCGCGCGTCGGGGAAATGCCGGGTGTGTCCGCCGCGGGTGCCGTCAGCTTCCTGCCGCTCACCAACGGCGGCGCGTCGACGCGCTTCACCATCGTGGGGCGGCCGGCGCCCGAGCCGGGTCATTGGACCAGCGCCGACATTCGGATCGTCGCACCCGGCTACTTCGGCGCGATGCGCATCCCGCTCGAGCGGGGGCGCGGCCTGACCGCCGCAGACCGCGCCGAGGCTCCGCCGGTCGTCCTCATCAGCGAGACGATGGCCCGACAATTCTGGCCCAACGAGAACCCGATCGGGGCGCGGCTGCAGATCAACTGGACCCACCCGGACGTCCATCCCGAGATCGTCGGGGTCGTCGGCGACGTGCACGGAAGCACGTTGGACGGCGACCTGCGTCCCATGGTCTACTATCCGCAGGCGCAGGAGGCGAGCGGCTCGATGACGATCGTCGCCCGTCATGGGGCCAACGCCGCCGGCCTCGCGGGCGCCGTGCGCGCGGCGGTGCGCGAGCTCGACCGCAACCTGCCCGTGAGCGACGTGGCGACCATGTCCACGCGGCTGGTCCGCTCGATGTCCGACCGTCGCTATCCGATGCTGCTGCTCACCGTGTTCGCCGCGCTCGCTGTCGTGCTCGCGGCGATCGGCATCTATGGGGTGCTGTCCTACGCCGTGAACCAGCGGCGGCGGGAATTCGGCGTGCGGATCGCCCTGGGGGCCCGCGGTGCCGATGTGCTGCGGATGGTGATCGGCAGCGGAATGCGGTTGACGCTCACGGGCGTGGCCATCGGTGCCGTGGGCGCCGCGCTCGGTGCCCGCGCGCTCGGCCGGCTGCTCTACGACGTGCGGCCCACTGATCCGTTGACGTTCGCTGCGGTAGCCGGCGTGCTCACCGTCGTCGCCCTCGCCGCAATCTGTTTTCCGGCGCTCCGGGCGACCCGGGTGGACCCGATCACCGTGCTGCGATCTGAATAGGCCATCAGCCGTCGGCCATCAGCCCTCACGTGTCTGTGAATTGCTGATGGCTGACGGCTGACGGCTCCAGAGGAGGATTTCCATGGACACTCTGCTGCAAGACATCCGCTACGCCCTGCGACAGCTCGCCGCGCGGCCCGGGTTCACCGCGATCGTGGTCCTCACCCTCGCGCTGGGCGTCGGGGCGAATACGGCGATCTTCAGTGTCGTGGACGCGGTCCTGCTGCGTCCGCTCCCCTACCCAGCCGGGAACCGCCTCGCGGTCCTGTGGGGCGAGCGGGGGGGGCAACATCCGCTGCTCATCTCCGTTCCGGACTTCCACGACTGGCGGGCGCGCAACCACACCTTCGAGGATCTCGGGCTGGTCCGCGCGCAGAGTGTCAACCTCACGGGTGCGGAGACTCCCGATCGCCTGTTCGGAGCCTTCATCACCGCGAGTACGTTGCAGCTGCTCGGGGCCCGCCCCGCGCTGGGCCGGCTGTTCACGCCCGAGGAGACCGCGGAAGGGACCGGCCAGCAGGTCGCGGTCGTGTCCTACGGCGCCTGGCAGTCGCGCTTCGGCGGCGATGCTACGCTCCTGGGCCGTGCGATCACGCTGAACGGTCGGCCGCATGTCGTGATCGGTGTGACGGCGGCCGAGTTCCGGGACGCGTTCGGCCCCACCGAAGTGTGGCTGCCGATCACCTCGGCGCCCAACCCGGCCTGGTTCACGCGCGGGCAGACGAACGTGTGGGCGATCGGGCGCCTGAAGCCCGGCGTGTCGTTCGAGCAGGCCCAGCGTGACCTGTCGGGCGTCGCCGCTCAGCTGGCGGCCGAGTACCCGGACGCCGACGGCGGCGCCGGGGCCTACGTGGTCTCGTTGCGTGACAACCTCGTCGGCAACGTGCGCCCCATGCTCGTGATCGTGCTCGCCTTCGTCGGGGTCGTGTTGCTCATCGCCTGCGCGAACGTCGCCAATCTGCAGCTGGCGCGGGCGGCGTCGCGACGACGAGAGATGTCGGTACGCGCCGCGCTCGGCGCCCACCGCACCCGCCTGGTGCGCCAACTCTTGACCGAAAGCCTGGCGCTGGCCGCTCTGGGCGGTGTCTGCGGTATCGCCCTCGCCTACTGGGGGATCCAGGGCCTCCTCGCCGCCGCCCCCGCCAGCCTCCCCGCCGTCGGGTCGATCGGACTCAACATCGGCGTGCTCGCGTTTTGCGCCGGACTCACGCTCGCCGCCGGGCTGCTCTTCGGTACCGCGCCGGCCCTGCACGGCAGCCGCGAAGACATCGGCGCCGCACTCACTCTGCGGGCGGCGGACGGGAGCGGCGGGCGCCGCGACCTGCGCCAGGCCTTCGTCGCGGTGCAGCTGGCCTTGAGCGTCGTGTTGCTGATCGGCGCGGGTCTGTTGACGCGCAGCCTCGCCGCGCTGCAACGCGTCGATCCCGGCTTTGTCACCGACCATCTGCTGACGGCGGAATTCCGGCTCCCCAGCGTCAAGTACTCGACGCCCGAGCGGATCAGCCAGTTCATGACGAGCGCGCTCGCGGCGATTCGTGAAGTGCCGCGGGTGCGGTCCGCCGGGTTCATCCGGTCAATGCCCTTGAGCGGCAACTGGGGCGGCATCCAGTACGCCGCGGAGTCGCAGGGCGACCTCAACACCGCGACCGCGCCGGCCGCACAGCAGAACGCGATCAGCGACGGGCTCTTCGCCACCATGGGCATGCGGTTGCGCGCCGGCCGTGACTTTGACGCGCGCGATCGCGCCGACGCTCCGCCCGTGGCCATCGTCAACGAGGAGCTGGCGCGACGCACCTGGCCCGGCGAGGTGGCGGTCGGCCGGCGTCTCCGGCTGCTCGGACCACCCGACACCTGGGTGACGGTGGTGGGCGTCGTGGGCGACATCAAGCAGGTGACCCTGGGCGAGCCAGCGACACCGCAGATCTATCAACCGATGCTGCAAGCTCCGGGGATCTTCAACACCGTGGCGGCGCGCACCGATGGAGACCCGGCGTCGTTCGTCGCCGCCGTGCGGGCCGCCATCTGGTCGGTCGACCCGGAGCAACCGGTGTGGAAGCTGCGCTCGATGGATGCGATGCTCGCCTACGACCTGGCGGGTCCGCGGTTCACCATGCTCCTCACGCTCGCCTTCGCGCTGCTCGCCCTGCTGCTCGCCGCGGTGGGGGTGTACGGCGTGATGTCCTACACGGTGGCGCAACGCACCCGGGAGGTCGGGATCCGGATGGCGCTGGGCGCGCGCACCGCGGAGGTCGTGCGTCTCGTGGTGGGCGGCGGCCTGCGGGTGGTCGGCGTCGCGCTGGTCGTCGGGCTCGGCGCGGCATTCGGTCTGGCACCGCTCATCCGCAAGCAACTGTTCGCCGTCGCGGCCACGGATCCGCTGACCTTCATCGCGGTCCCGGTGCTGCTGGTGGGCGTCGCGCTGATCGCCTGCTACCTCCCGGCGCGGCGCGCGGCCCGAGTCGATCCGATGGTGGCGTTGCGAGCTGAGTAAGCCATCAGCAGACGAGGAAACCCATGGAAACCCTGCTCCAAGACATCCGATACGCCGCCCGGACGCTACTCAAGTCGCCGGCCTTCACCGCCACGGCCGTGCTGACGCTCGCGCTCGGCATCGGTGCGAACACGGCGATCTTCAGCGTCGTGGAAGGCGTGTTGCTGCGCTCGCTCCCGTATCGCGCCCCCGGGCAGCTCGTGATGGCGTGGGAGAACCATCCGCAGGAGGGCGCCCCGCGCAGCCCGTTCTCCCCGGCGAACTACGCCGACCTGCGGGCGCAGACAGGGTCGTTCGAGTCGTTCGGCGCGATCTACCCGTACTCGACCGTCAACCTCACCGGCCTCGGTGAGCCCGAAGAGCTGCGACTGCTGCGGGTCGACGCGGGTCTGTTCCCCACATTGGGAGTCGGGGCGCGGCTGGGGCGTACTTTGGTCGCCGAGGACGATCGCCCGGGTGGCCCGAATGTCGTCGTCATCTCCGACGGCTTTTGGCGCAGCCGCTTCGGCGCCGATACCGGTGCGGTGGGACGAAGCGTCACCCTCGGGGGAGAGCCCTATACCATCGTGGGCGTCATGCCGCCCGGGTTCGCGCTGCCCACCTGGAGCGGAGACCTGATCGCGCCCCTCGGGCTCGACGAGCAGACGGCGCAGCTGCGCGCGGTGCGCTTCCTGACCCTGGTCGGCCGGCTGAAGCCCGGGGTCACATTGCCACAGGTGACCGGGGAGCTGGCGACGATCGCCGGTCGGATCGCGGCGGCCCACCCCGAAACCAATGCGGGCGTCGGCATCACCGTGCTTCCCGTGCAGCAGGCGGTCGTGGGCGACGTACGCCCCGCGCTGCTGGTCCTGCTCGGCGCCGTTGCCTTCGTGCTGCTCATCGCCTGCGCCAACGTCGCCAACCTGCTGCTCGCCCGCGCCGCGGGCCGCGGACGGGAAATGGCGGTGCGCGTGGCGCTCGGCGCGGGGCGCCGGCGCATCGTGCGCCAGATCCTGACCGAAAGCATCCTCCTCGCCGCCCTCGGCGCGCTGGGCGGAATCGCGTTGGCCGCCTGGGGAATCGAGTGGCTGCGCCAGGTCGGCGCCGTGGATGTGCCGCGCATCGCCGAGACCGGCCTGCGCTGGCCGGTGCTGTTATTCGCCGGGGCCACCGCGCTCGCGACCGGCGTGGCCGTCGGCGTCGTTCCCGCGCTGCATGCGATCCGGCCGCAGCTCAGCGGGGCGCTGAACGAAGGCGCGCGCGGTTCGTCGAGCGGGCCGGAGCGCCGGCGGGCGCGGTCTGTCTTGCTCGTCTCCCAGGTCGCGATGGTGCTTGTGCTCCTCATCGGAGCGGGCCTGATGCTGCGCACGCTGCGACGGCTCCTGGCCGTGAATCCCGGCGTCCAGGTCGATCGCGCCGTGACCCTGGGCGTGCGCGTCGGTGGCCCACGGTATCAGAGTCCGATGGCCACGATCGGCTTCTACGATCACCTCACCGAGCAGCTGGCGGCCCTTCCCGGGGTCCGGGCCGTGGGGGCCGTCAACGTCCTGCCGTTCGGCGCGAGCGGCCCCACGACGGGACTGCGTTTCGAGTCGCGGCCACCCGGCGAAGGCCCGCCTCCCGAGGCCGAGTACCGCAGCGTCACCCCCGGCTACTTCGCCGCGATAGGCATCCCCTTGGTCGCCGGACGCGGGTTCGAGCCGCGGGACCGCAGCGATTCCACACTGCCGACCCTGGTGAGCGAAACGTTCGCGCGACGCTACTTCCCCGGCGACACCCCGCTCGGCCGGCGCGTGCGTCTCGGGCCCAACCCCAACGCTCCGTGGCGCACCATCGTCGGCGTGGTCGGCGACGTGCGGGACCTCGGACTCGGCGCGCCGCCGCGTCCCGATGTCTACGTGCTCTTCACCCAGTCGCCCTCGGCGGCCATGTCGCTCGTGCTCCGCGCTGCGGGCAACCCCGCGACCGTCGTCGCCCCCGCACGCGCGGTCATTCGAACGCTCGATCCCGATGTACCGGTCTCGAACGTCGCGACCCTGCGCCAGCTCGTCGGCGGGTCGGTGGCCCGCACGCGGTACGCCGGCTCGCTGCTCGCGGGCTTCGCCGCGCTGGCGCTCGTCATTGCCGTCGTCGGGATCTACGGCGTCATGTCCTATCTCGTCACACAGCGCTCGCGCGAGCTGGGCGTGCGCATCGCCCTGGGCGCCCGCCCCGCCGACATCCTGCGCCTGGTTCTGCGGGACGGCGTGCGGCTGGCCACGCTGGGTGCCGGGCTCGGCGTTCTTGCGGCGCTCGGCGCCACCCGCGCGATGGTCAAGCTGTTGTACGATGTGAGCCCGGTCGATCCGATGACCTATGCGGCCGTATCGCTGTTGCTCGTCGCCATCGTGCTGGTGGCATGCGTCATCCCGGCCCGGCGCGCGGCGCGCGTCGATCCGATGGTCGTGTTGCGAACCGAATGAGCGTCAGGAGGCACGATGGACGTTTTGCTACAGGACATCCGCTACGCCCTTCGCCGGCTCGCGCAGAGTCCCGGATTCACCGCCCTGGCGGTCATCGTATTAGCCCTCGGCATCGGCGGCACCGCCACCGCGTTCGGGGTCGTGCAGGCCGTGCTGCTGCGGCCGCTGGGGTTCTCCGATCCCCACTCTCTGGTCCGTGCCTTCACCTTCTGGCACGGTGGCATGTCGACCGTCTCCCCACCCGATTTTAGCGATTGGCGCGCGCGCAACCACTCCTTTGCGGAGCTCGCGGCCACCAATTCGGGCTCGTTTGCCCTGACCGGCGACGGGCCCGCGGAGCAGATCCCCGGCGCCCAGGTCACTGGCGGATTCTTCACCGTGATGGGGGTCGCGCCGCTGCTCGGGCACACGCTCACCGGTGCGAACGACACACCGGACGGGGCTCTGGTCGCAGTAGTGGGTTATGACCTATGGCGGCGGCGCTTCGGCGCGGACTCCGGAATCGTGGGCCGCACCGTTCGTCTGGACGGCGCCAGCTATACCGTGCTCGGCGTCATGCCGGCCGGGTTCACCTCCCCCGAGGGCTCGGAGCTTTGGTTGCCGCTGCAGTTCACACCGCAGCAGATCGCAACCCAGCGAGGCGCCCACTACCTCGACGTCGTGGGACGGCTGAAACAGGGCGTGCGGCTCGATGCCGCCGATCGCGACCTGCACGGGATCGCGGCAGAGCTGACCGCCGAGTATCCGCGCACCAATGGCAATGCCTCCACCACCGTCATCAGTCTACGCGAGGCGCTGGTGGGCGATGTGCGCACACCGCTGCTCGTCCTGCTTGCGGCGGTGGGGGTCGTGTTGCTCATCGCCTGTACCAACGTGGCCGGCCTGCTCGTCGTGCGCGGGATCACGCGCGAGCGGGAGATCGCCATCCGTACGGCGCTCGGCGCCGGCCGAGGCCGCTTGGTTCGGGCGTTGTTCACGGAAAGCACCACGCTCGCCACGCTGGGCGGGCTGGTCGGGACGTTGCTCGCCGTGTGGGGCACCGCGGTGGTCACGCGAGTCACCGGCGTCGACATCCCGTTCTTGGGCCAGGCCCGGGTGGATGGTTGGGTGCTCGGGTTCATTGGCTTCGTGACGTTGCTGACCGTAGTTTTGTTCGGCCTCTTCCCTGCCTGGCAGACGGCGACGTTGGGCGGCCTCGCCTCCAGACTGCAGTCCGAAGGCCGGGGAACGACCGGTGCCCGGCTGCGGACACGCAACGCCCTCGTCGTGGCCCAGACCGCTCTGGCCGTGCTGTTGCTCGTCGGGGCGGGACTGCTCGTCAAGAGCTTCGTCAAGCTGCAGCGCGTGGATCCGGGATTCGACGCGGCGCACGTCCTCACCTTCGGGGTCTCCTTGCCGGACGCCTCGTATGCCAAGCCGGAACAGAGCGCGCTGTTCTACCAGGGGTTGACTGAGCGGCTCGCCGCGCTCCCCGGCGTTCGATCCGCCGGTGCCGTCTTTGGACTGCCCCTGACGGGCTTCGGCTACAGCATGTCCGTGTACGCGCTGGACGGCCGCGTGCTCTCTCAAGAGGAGCAGGATGTCCTCTCCGTCCAGATCCGCATCGTCACCCCCGACTATTTCCCCGCGATGGGGATCCCGATCGGTCGGGGCCGAGGCATCCTGCCGAGCGACCGGACGGGGGCGCCGCCGGTGATGGTCGTGAACCAAACGGCCGCGCAGCGGGTCTGGCCGGGCCAGGACCCGCTGGGCCACCGCCTGATCATCGGCTCGCGCCTCGGTTTCGGCGGCGACCGCGCGGGCGGCGACGTCGTCGGGGTCATCGGCGATCTGAAGGAAGGCGGCCTGTCATTGCCGGCGCGCCCGACCATCTATCTCGCCCACGCGCAATTCCCCATGGGGTTCATGGGCATCGCAATCCGGACGAGCGGCGATCCGCTGGCACTGGCGGAGCCGGCGCGCGCCACGCTCGCCACGGCCGATCCCGACGTTCCCCTGTTCCGGCTCCGGAGCATGGAGCAGCTCGTCGCAGCGAGTGTGGCCCAACCGCGGCTCTATGCGTTGCTGCTTGCCGTATTCGCCTTGGTGGCGATCACGCTCGCGGGCGTCGGCCTGTACGGCGTCCTGGCCCAGACCGTCGTGCAGCGCGGGCGCGAGCTGGGTGTGCGGATGGCGCTCGGAGCGACGGCGCGCGACGTCGTGCGCATGGTCGTGACGCAGGCCG
>JBGPIW010000051.1:0-9824 GCA_041485045.1 Gemmatimonadota bacterium
AACGAGAGATGATCCGTCCCGCCCTTGTTGTTGTCGGTGATGGAATCGGCGTGCAGGTCGTGCACCGGGTTGAGCAGGGCGCGCCAGAGGTAGTAGAGATCCAGACGACTCTGCAGCGCCTGGCCGGTGATCGCCCCCACCCCGTTGTCGAGAACGATGACCGCTTGGATCGAATCGGCTTCCGCGGCGTGAGACTCCGCGTACTTGCGCGACCCGATGAGCCCCTGCTCTTCTCCCGTGAACAGGATGAAGCGGATGGTGCGCTTGGGTTTCACTCCGGAGCGGGCGATGATGCGTGCCGCTTCCAAGGTCGCCATCGAACCGGTGCCGTTGTCGGACGCGCCGGTGCCCAAGTCCCAGGAGTCGAGGTGTGCCCCGACGATCACCACCTCGCCGGGATGCTCGCTGCCTTTGATCTCGGCGACCGTGTTCCACTGCGGGACGGAGTCCGCCGTCATGGCGTTCGTAATGCTCGCTTCGACCTGGGGGGTCACGCCCGCTGCCAGCAAGCGGTCGAGCATCGAATATTCTTCGTGGGCGACGACGACGCGCGGCAACGGATACACCCGGTTGGGTGAGCCGCTCATGTTCAGCAGGTCCTGCTCCTTGCCGGCGTCGAGGAGCTGTCCCAGGGCGCCGAGGTTCTTGAGGATGAACGGCTGGTCGTTGCCGAACTGCTGGAGCAGGGCGCGCCGCGCTGAGTCACCGGCCGGAGGGCCGAAGGCGTTCCGGAAGAAGTCCCGTTGCCGCTGCGAGTCCGCCGCCGTCATCGGCGGACCGTCGTTGTTCCACACCAACCCGGGCGGACCGAGCATCACCCAGGCGCCCTTCACCCGCGCGCGGTACGCCGCGAGGCTTTCGGGCGTGCTCGCATTGATTCGCACGACCGGGCCGCGGACCGCCTTCCCTCCCGTCCCCACGGTCCACGCCCAGCTCGCGGCCACCAGGTCGTGCGCCCGCGGGGCGACGAGTCGCGCCCACATCGGGCCGCGGGTCCAGGTGCCGCCGAAATTCCATTGCTCGAGGTGGGCGGCGAGGCCGTACGCCTGGAATCGGCTCATCGTCCATTCGTTGGCCATCCGCGCCGCCGGCGACCCGGTGAGTCGCGGACCGATGACGTCGGCCAGGTACTGGAGATTCTTCATCGCCTCGGAGCGGTTCATGCCTTCGTCCAGCAGAGCCCCGACGCCGGTGGTATCCACAGTCAACTGCTGGCCCGCGAGCGGGCGGCCGACCAACAGCACGGCCGCGAGCGCGGAAGCGAAGCAGTAACTGGACGGTCGCATGCGCTCCAACCTCTGATGAATGTGTACGGGCGTCTCGCTCCTACTCGGTGGTGAACAACGATGAGGTGAGCCCGCGCTGCGGGGGAATGGGCATCGCCACGGTGAAGGTGGTCCCCACACCTTCGGTGGACTTTACGGCGACGGTGCCACCGAAGATCTCCTGCGCGACCTTGCGCACGACGGTCAACCCCGCCCCCCCTTCCCCGGGGGCCTTGGTCGTGAATCCCGGCTCGAACACCCGGTCCACGAGATAGGCGGGGATGCCGATGCCCCGGTCGGTCACGGAGATCCGCAGCGTCTCTCCCTCACGATCCAGCCGGAGCGTGATCGGTCCGCGCCGATCGCTCGACGCCTCCACCGCATTCCGGACGAGGTTGATCAGCAGCTCGTAGAGCAGGTTGGGGTCGCCGTTCAGGTGGACGGTTTCGAGCGCGGTCGCGAGCTCGACGTCCACACCCTCCTGGCGCAGCACGCGTCCCTCCAGCGCGACGACCGAGCGCGCCACGCGCACCGCGTCGAACCGCTCGCGCCCGCGGATCGCGCCGCGCGCGCGATCCTGCACGGCCTGGAGGAAGTCGAGCGCCCGGTTGAGCGCTTCCAGCACCTCCCCCAGCTCCTCGAGCAGCTCGAGGCGGCGTGGCACCGGCAGATCGTCCATCCGCCCCAGCGACTCCATGGTCAACTGCAGCCCGGCCCGCGCCCCGGTGAGCGGGTTCTTCGCCTCATGGGCGACGACGGCGGGCAGCGTGAGCAGGTCCTTCAGAGGATCCACGGAGATGGAGGGCAGGCGCTCGATCGCGACCGACTCGCGGCGGTCGGACAACCCCAGGCAGAGGCCGGCGAGCTCGAGGGTCAGCCGCTCGGCACTGCGCCGTTCTTTTCCTTCGGGAGGAGCCGCGGCCGGCCGCATGCGGACCGGCGCGATGACCCACGGCCCGTCGTAGGACAACCGGCACCCCACGAAGCGACTGCCGTTGCGAATGGGGATGCCCCACCGCTTCAGGGTGGTGTCAACGTCCATGCTGGTAAAGTGATGCCGCGGACTGGAGTCGCTGGAGGCCCGGGGAACCAACGCGGGCCCGTCGGCGACTTCCCAGAGGGTCACCGATTTGCCGTCGAGTGCTACGCTCGCTTGCCGGAGAATCTCCCCGGCACTTCCCCGAAATGTCTCAGTCGCCACCCGGGTGCACCCCCTCCGATTTGATCCGCCGTCAAAGCGCACCTAAAGTAGCAACAATGCGTCGTAAATGGTACAATCCAGACGACTTCCACAACTCGAGGCTGGTCCGGAAGCCGGCGCGTTCGAGCCGGCCCACCCGGCCAGGCTGCAATACTAGGCTCTGGAGGGGTACAACCTGTCCTTAATTCCCACTTTTGGAGGTGTTATGAGGACTCTCCGTCGGGGATTGCTCTGGCTCGTGGGAGCTGCGGCGGCGTGCGGCGGAGGTGGCCCAGGCCCCGGGCCGACCCCGTCGTCGGTGACTGCGTCGGCGGGGGAGAGCCAGGTTGGGGCGGCCGGGGCGCCGCTGGCCACGGCCCTAGAGGTGACCGTCAAGGACGGATCGGGCACCCCGCTCGCGAACATCACGGTCCATTGGGCAGCCGCCATCGGTGGCGGCTCCGTCACTCCGCTGAGCAACGAGACCGGAAGCGACGGGAAGGCGACGGCCACTCGGACACTGGGTGTCGATACCGTCCAGCAGACGACCACCGCGACAGTGTCCGGTGTTACGCCCGCGACGTTTCACCACATCGGCCGGATCCAAGGTGCTACCCAAATCGCACTAAGCGGAGGGAGCCCCCAGACCGACACGGTGTTGGCGCCGCTATCCACCCAGATTTCGGTGCTTGTCCGTGACGAAGCCAACGCCCCAGTGCCGGGCGTGAACGTGACCTGGTCGCCACCGCCTGGTGGGAAGGTGAACGGGACGGCGAGTACGACGACCGCTACCAATGGGAGCGGGATCGCCGTGGTCTCGGTGACGCTCGGACCAACGGCCGGGAACCAGATACCGAAGGCCTCGGTCACGGGGCTCATCGGCTCGCCGGTCAGCTTCACCGCGACCGCAACCGCCGGACATGCTGTCAACCTGGACCCAGTCGCCGGCAATGCGAGCGGCCCCCCAGGAACGATAGTGACGTTGAGCGTCAAGGCGACCGATGCCCACGGAAACGCGACGGCCGGCGATACCGTTGCGTGGGACACGACCGCCGGCGGTGGCTCGGTCAATCCCGATTCGAGCGTCACGGCTGTCAACGGCATCGCCAGCACCCAGCATACGCTCGGGCCCGCCGTAGGTTTGGATTCCGTCATCGCGACGGCGTTCGGAGACACGGTGCGTTTCGGCCTCACGATCGTGAGCGCTCCGCTCGTCGACACGGTCACGGTGGGGCCCGGGATCGTTTTCGCCCCGACCCCGGTGACCATCGCGGGGGGTGGGCACGTGGTCTTCCACTGGGCTGCTGGGTCAATCTCTCACGGCGTGCAATGGCTCACCGCTCCAGGAGGAGCGACGTTACCGGCGAATTCCCTCAACATGACGACCGGCAACTACTCCGTGGATCTCACGATATCCGGCACCTATACCTACAACTGCACGATCCACGGCGCAGCGATGTCCGGGTCGGTAATCGTGCAGTAGCCCGGCGGAGTCGAGGTCGCACCCGGGCGTGGCGGGGGAGGCAGTGATCCCTCGCCACGCGCGTTTTTCCAGGGCACATTTCGTCCGACTCTCTTCCGAGGCTTCCTCGTGCGCCGTGCCCTGTGTGCCGTCATTCTGCTTGCCGCTCCGCTCCGGGCCCAGCAGCCGTCCCCGATCCACGGATTCCCCGCCGACCAGATCGCCGCCCAGACGCGTCGCGAGACGCTGGCGCGCGCCGTCCCCAGCCGCGACACCCTGCGCGCGCTGGTGCGGCTCCTGTCGGCGGTGCCGCACGAAGCCGGCACGGAGCGCTCGCGACACGTGGCCGAGGTGCTGCTGGCGCGGTTCCGCGCGCTCGGCCTGGACGCGCACATCGAGCAGTTCGAGGCCCTGATGCCCCGCCCCGTGTCCCGCACGCTGGAGCTCGCGGGTCCGGAGCCGTTCACGGCGAGCCTGAAGGAGCCGCCGCTGCCGCAGGACCCCACGTCTGGCCAAGCCGATCAGCTGCCGACCTTCAACGCCTACGCCCCCGACGGCGATGTCACCGCCGAGCTCGTGTATGTGAACTACGGCCGTCCCGACGACTACCGGGTGCTCGACAGCTTGGGCATCAGCGTGCGCGGGAAGATCGTGATCGCGCGCTACGGGCAGTCGTGGCGGGGCATCAAGCCGAAAGTGGCCGCGGAGCACGGGGCGATCGGCTGCATCATCTATTCCGACCCCAAGGACGACGGCTATTTCGTGGGGGACGTCTATCCCACCGGGCCCATGCGCGCGGCGAGCGGCGTGCAGCGCGGCAGCGTGATGGACATGCCGACCTACCCCGGCGATCCGGAGAGCCCAGGGTGGGCGTCGCTGCCGGGCGGGCGGCGGCTCACGCAGGCGGAGGCGGTGACCCTCGTCAAGATTCCCGTGCTGCCGATCGGGTATGAGGACGCGCTGCCGCTGCTGCGCACCCTCGGCGGACCGGTGGCGCCTGAGTCGTGGCGCGGGGCGCTCCCTATCACCTACCACCTCGGACCGGGGACTGCGCAGGCGCACCTCGCGCTCAGCTTCGAGTGGCGCACCCGGCCGCTGTACGACGTGATCGCCACCGTGCGCGGCGCGGTCTGGCCCGACCAGTGGGTGATCTACGGTAACCACCACGACGCCTGGGTGAACGGTGCGGAAGACCCGATCTCCGGTCAGGCGGCGCTCGGCGAGACCGCCCGCGCCGTCGCCGCCCTGCTCAAGACCGGCTGGCGGCCCGCGCGCACGATCGTGTTCGCCGCCTGGGACGGGGAGGAATGGGGCCTGCTCGGCTCGACCGAGTGGGCGGAGGCGCACGCCGACGAGCTCCGGACCAAGGCGGTCGTCTATTACAACTCCGACACGAACGACGCGGGTTGGCTCAACGCCGCCGGATCGCACTCCCTGGAGCAATTCGTCACGGAAGTCGCCCGGGACGTGACCGACCCCAGAACCGGGAAGAGCGTCCTCCAGGCCAACCGCGACCACGCGCGCTCGGAGCGTGCGCCCAAAGACACGAGCAGCGACACGACGTTCGCCCTCGAGGCGCTGGGCTCCGGTTCGGATTACACGGCGTTCCTCGACCATGTGGGAACGGCCTCGGTGAACCTGGGGTACGGCGGCGCGTCCCACAGCGGGATTTACCACTCCATTTACGACAGCTACACGTTTTACGAGCGCTTTCTCGATACCGGCTACGTGTACGGCGTTACCGAAGCCCAGACGACGGCAACGGCGATCCTCCGCATGGCGGATGCGCCGCTGCTGCCGTTCGAGTTCCGGGCGCCGGCGCGCACCTACCGCAAGTACGCCGACGAGATCGCCCGCCTGGCGGCCGGGAACGACACGACGAAGGGCCTCGACGTGGCGGCGGTGCGCAGCGCGCTCGATCGCCTCGACACGGCGGCCGTGGCGTACGAGCGCGCGAGCGCGGCACTGACCGGCGTGAAGGACGTCGCGCGGCGGCGAGCCGCGTTGGGTGCCGTGAACCGGCTGCTCGCCGCGAGCGAGCAGGCGCTCGCCGATTCCGCGGGGCTGCCGCGGCGCCCGTGGTTCCGGCATCTGGTCTACGCGCCCGGCGCCTACACCGGATACGGGGTGAAGACGATTCCCGGGATTCGGGAAGCCGTGGAGCTACGCCACGTCGCCGAGGCGCAGGCCGAGGCGGCGCGAGTGGCCGCGGCGCTCACCCGCTATGCGGAGCTGGTGCAGCGTGCGGCGGCGGCACTGGCCCTCGCGCTGCGGTGAGACCGGCGTGTATTGACACCCCTTGCGGCGCCGGATACCGTGGGGCGACCCCCAACTCGAACCCAAGGCGAAGTCCATGAGCACACCTCCCCCGCCCCGCGCATCGATGCCCCGGTCGTCCTTCGCGATCGCCATGAAGGACTATACGTTCATTCGCCCGGGCATCGCCGTCACGATCAGTGCGGCGACGCTGGTGGCCGCGCTGATCACCGGTGTGGTGCTCATCAAGAAGCTGGCACAGGCCTCCGCCACCGTCACCCGCGGCGCGACGGCCAGCCAAGCGCTGCATAGCCTGAACGCCAAGTACGAGGTGTGGCGGACGATGGCGACGGGGAGCGATACCTCCTACCGTGCCCAGGCGGACAGCATCCGCAGCACCCTGCAGTCGGATCTGACGCGCTTCGGGAGCACGCTCGCGAGCGATCAGGAGCGCGGCTTCGTGCAACAGATCCTCGACGGGCTCGGGAATACCGGCGCGGAGACCACGAAGAACGCTCGGGAAGCGATGATCGTACTGCTCGGCCACCAGGACGCGGCGCTGTTCGACGCGGCCGGAACCTCCCAGGAGGGCGTGCTGCTCGCGGCAACCCTGTTGGCGCTGACCATTCTCGCCGCCGGGTTGCTCATCGTCCCGATGGCCTGGCTCTACATCCGCTTCAAACGCGGCGCTGCGATCGAAGTGAAGGTGTAGCTTGGCCCGCGGGCTGGAAGGCCCACGCGACCGGGAGCGACTGCGGACCGAGGTCGTCGCTGATCCCGACGATCTCGCCGCACTGCTGGCCGACCGCATCGTCGCCGCCGTCCGCCGCGACACGGCCGCCAAGGGACGCTGCGTCCTGGGCCTCGCGACGGGCAGCACGCCGCTCGGCGTCTACCGCGAGCTCATCCGGCGGCACCGCGCGGGTGAGGTGGATTTCTCGCACGTCGTCACGTTCAATCTCGACGAATACTACCCGATGTCGCCGGAGAACCCGTACAGCTACCGGCGCTACATGTGGGAGAACTGCTTCGCCCTGCTCGATCTCCGGCCGGAGCAGGTCCATATACCCGCGGGCGACACGCCGCGCGAGCGGGTCGCCGCGGCTTGCGAGGCCTACGAGCACGCGATCGCGGACGCGGGCGGCATCGACTTCCAGCTGCTCGGTATCGGCCAGAGCGGCCACGTCGGATTCAACGAGCCCGGCTCGACTCGCGACTCGCGTACGCGTCTCGTCACGCTCGACGCCCTCACGCGCAAGAGCGCCGCCGCCGATTTCTTCGGTGAAGACAACGTGCCGCGCGAGGCGATCACGATGGGCGTCGCGACCATCCTGGGCGCGCGCGAGATCGCGCTGGTCGCCACCGGCGAGCACAAGGCCGCGATCGTGCGGCGCGCTGTCGAAGGCGAGCCCTCTCCCGACATCGCCGCCACCTACCTCCAGGGCCACCCCGGCGCCACCGTGTACCTCGACCTCGCGGCTGCCGCCGAGTTGACCCGCATCCAGACACCGTGGGTGTTGGGACCAGTGGACTGGACGCCGCCCATGACCGAGCGTGCAGTGGTCTGGCTCGCCGAGCGCACCGGCCGGGCGGTCCTCAAGCTGACCGCCGCGGATTACACCGAGCACCACCTGAGCCCGCTCCTCGCACGCGCCGGGGCGCCCGGCCCGCTCAACGGCGAGGTGTTCAACCGGCTGCGCGACAAGATCCGCGGGCGCCGCAAGCTGCCCTCCCACAGGCGCGTGCTGGTGTTCTCCCCGCACCCCGACGACGACGTCATTTCGATGGGCGGCATCCTCCGCAAGCTGCGGGAGAACGAGAACGTCATCACGGTCGCCTACATGACCAGCGGCAACATCGCGGTGTTCGACCACGACGTGCAGCGCCACCTCGACTTCGCCGAACGCGCGGCGGCGGCCCTCGAGGTGGATCCCGCCGCGGTGCGACGGGTGCGCTGGGCGGTGCTGTCCCACTACGAGCACAAGGCGCCGGGGGACGTGGACCTGCCGGTCGTCCAGGAGCTGAAGCGCTACATCCGGGAATCCGAAGCGATCGCGGCGCTCGAGTCGGTGGGCCTGCCGCGCACCGCCGCGCGGTTCCTCAACCTGCCCTTCTACCAGACCGGCGAGGTGCGCAAACGGCCGATCGGGGACGAGGACGTGCAGATCGTGCGCGCCCTGCTCGAGGAGGAGCGTCCCGACTACGTGTTCGTGGCCGGCGACTTGTCCGACCCGCACGGCACCCACCGCATGTGCAAGGCGGCGATCGACCGTGCCCTCGCCGGCTCCGCCGTAGTCCACCCGGAGGTCTGGTTGTACCGTGGCGCGTGGCAGGAGTGGACCATCACCGACGCGGACGTGCTGGTGCCACTGTCGCAGGATGAGCTGCGCGCCAAGATCCTGGCGATCTTCAAGCACCAGTCCCAGAAGGACACGGCGCCGTTCCCCGGGGCGCACGACGACCGGGAATTCTGGCAGCGGGTCGAGGCGCGGAACCTGGAGACCGCGGCCCGCGCCGACCGGCTCGGCCTCCCCGAGTACTTCGCGATGGAGGCCTATCGCTTGGAGCGCGGTCCAGCGGCCTAGCGGAAGATTCTCACGGCTGTCTGAAGCGTCTTGTAGATCCCCCAAGCGAGCGGCAGCCCGACCACCCCCCAGGCAACGATCACCAGCAGCCAGCTCACGGGCGACGATCGGGTCTCGCTCATCGGCGCGCTTCTCCCTCGTGCGCCAGCCAGCGCTCTTCGGCCAGCTGCGCATCCGACATGAAGAACCGGTCGTCCACCGGTTTGACGGCCAGGTTGGCGATGAACCCGATCACCAGGAGTCCCGCCAGGATATACATGGTGGTGGTGTAGGCGCTGGCCGGCGCCACGCCACGATCGATCTGGTATTCCCGGATGTAGTTCACGAGCACCGGGCCGAGGATGCCGGCCGTCGACCACGCCGTGAGTAGCCGCCCGTGAATTGCCCCCACATGCTGGGTTCCGAACATGTCGGCCAGATAGGCGGGAATCGTCGCGAACCCGCCCCCGTACATCGTGAGAATGATGCAGAAGATCGAGACGAACAGGGGAACGCTGCCCAAGCGGCCGGCGGTCGGGGCGAGCGAATACAGCACGATGCCCAGGGCGAAGAACACGACGTAGGTTCGCTTCCGCCCCCAGTAGTCCGACAGCGACGCCCAGACGATCCGCCCCGTGATATTGAAGAGGCTGAGCAGCGCCGCGAACCCTGCGCCGATGGTCGCCACCTGGGTTCGCTGATCCTCGGTCAGTTCCTTCAGTGCCCCGACAAGACCGATCACCTTGCCGCCGAACACCTCCTGCAGCATCGGGGAGGCCATCCCGATCACGCCGATGCCGGCGCTCACGTTCATGCAGAGTACCGTCCACAGCAGCCAGAACTGCGGTGTGCGCCAGGCTCGGCTGACGTGCGCATGACGACGCGTGATCATGGCGTTACTGCCGGCCGGTGGGGTCCAGCCCTCCGGCTTCCAATCGGGGGCGGGCATCCGGTACCCGAACGCCCCGCACAGCATCGACACGAAATAGATCAGGCCCATCGTGACGAACGTCTGCGTCACCCCGACCGATGTGGGCGTCTTGAAGTGGTTCATGAGGAGATTCGCGAGCGGCGAGCCGATCATGGCCCCCCCGCCG